>JAFAUR010000614.1 GCA_019243205.1 Acidobacteriaceae bacterium
GCAGCGACACCGGCTTGCCCTGGCAGATCGTCGTCCCTTCCGCGCCCGCTATCGTCGGCGTCGGTAACGGCGGCGGCGGCGCTGGCGCCGGCGGCATCGGCGGACATTTGCTCTGTCCTAAGTAAAAGACCAAACCAACCGTGCCCTGAAATTCGTTCAGCCAGCCACCTTTCGGGATGTAAATGCCGCCTGTATTGTAATTCGGCAAACCATAAGTAGCCATCCGCGTAGATACTCCGCGTGCGTCAATTCTCATGCCGAAGTGGTCGGTGAAGTGCCACTTCACACCGCCGCCGTAGTTAATACCGGCCTGAAGATTGTCATTAAGGTTGGCTGAGTGATACAGAGCATTGACGGCGGCTTGACGTGCGATACCCTTCGCCGTGCTAGTTGGGGTGTACTGAGCACCCGTTGGACCCACCGTCAAATAGGGTTGAACTTTGGACCCGCGAGGCCGCAGGTTCACAACTCCGTTTAAACCGAAAACGTAGTTTCTTGCACCGAAACTGTATGTCGGGAGCGGGTTATTCGTCCCGGGATAAACACCCGTCGACTGACGGAACTGAACGTTTCCCTGTACGTAATCGCCCCACAGCTCAATACCGAAATATTTCGAAGGGTTGGCGGCAATACGCAGACCACCAACTCCGCCGGTTACCAAGTGAGTTGTCAGGCCTCGATTGACCTGGCCATAAGTACTGACTCCGCCGAATGGATCAATTTCGACCAAATCAGGATATTGATCTTCTCCTCCGCCGGTAGTTGTTTTATTTGTTGCGGTATTCGTACCCTGCGCCAGCGCTGCCCCTAACGATACTGTTGCGCAAAGTAATGCCGAACTTAACGGCCTAAGTCTAAGCCGATATTTCATCTTCTCCTCCAAAGCAAAGTACAAACCTTCACCGAGTATTGATGATAACTCTCGCTATTCTATTACGTTTCAGCTGTTTGGGGAAGAAGAATTATATCGTTAAAAGAATTTCAGGGCCAGGCGGCGAACCGTCTGGCCCTGATTATTTGTTGCTGTATGAGCGCTTCAGGTTAGCGTGGGCAGCCCAGCGCCTTCACCTGATCCTCCGGCAGCGGCTTCAGATTCTTCACCGCCGGTGGCTGGCTCTGGCTGTTGTGCGGCACCAGGTAGACTTCCACACGACGATTCTTGTCGGCTTCCGTCGTCACCGAGCCCTTCCGCTCCTTGGTGTTCGAGGTCCCGCACTGACCCGGCCGCGTCTCCGAGGTCTGATCCGTGCCTACCCAATCCACCTTGATGCGCGACGGATCCACCTTCCCGCACGTGCCTGTGCCGCCGCTCAACACCGCCGCGGAATTCAGCACCCGCTGCTCATCCAGCGGCGTCGGCGTGGGCGCCGGCCCTCTCCGTCCACGACGTCGCGCCGCCGGTGCGTTCTCCGCTTCATCACTGTCGCGGTGTCCCACCAGCACGATGTCGTAGTCTCCGCTCGCCATCCGCGGCGCCGCGTCATCGATCAGCACGCGCTTGCCGCAGTTGTTCACTCGCGGATTGTTCTTGGCAAAGATCACGTCATCCAGACGCACGAACTGCGGCGGGCAGTTCACCGTGATCGTCGACGACTGCGTCGCCGTCTTGCCGTTCTCGTTCGTCACCGTCAGCGTCGCCGTCACCGTCTTCGTCTGACCCTGCGCTCCACCTTCGAACGTCAGCGTGGACGCATCAAACGTCGCATTCGCGTTCGTGTCGTTCGCCACACTGCCTTCGCTCACCGTCCACTTGTAGCTCAAGTTCCCGCCACAAGCCGCCGGGGTCGCCGATCCCGTCAACTGCGCCGTATGCGTCCCGTTCGTTACCGCTGCGCACGTCAGCGTGTTCGGACTCGCCGATACCGCTGATAACTGCGGCGTGTCATCCGCTACCGTGACCGTCGCCGTCGCGGTCACCGGCGCCGGCGGAGGCGGCGTCGGCGGCTGCACCCAGCACCGCACCGGGAACTTCGCCGGACGCTCCATCGGCGGCGGAGGCGGCGTCTTATCCGTCACCGTCACCTGCACGTTGAAGCTGCCCGTGTTGTTCGGCGTAAAGCTGAAGTCCGGACTGTCGCTCCCCTGCGCCTGTCCATTCAATGTCCACGCGTAAGACAACTGGTGTCCCGCTGCAGCCGTGATGTTCGCATGCAGCGACACCGGCTTGCCCTGGCAGATCGTCGTCCCTTCCGCGCCCGCTATCGTCGGCGTCGGTAACGGCGGCGGCGGCGCTGGCGCCGGCGGCATCGGCGGACATTTGCTCTGTCCTAAGTAAAAGACCAAACCCAAAGTTGCTTGAAATCCGTTAATCTTGTTCTTGGCCGGGATGTAAATGCCGCCCGTGTTGTAGTTCGGCAAACCAAAAGTAGGATTGCGCGACCAGAAACCTCGTGCATCCAGGCGCATCCCGACGTGATCAGTGAAGTGCCATTTCACGCCACCGCCATAGTTCAGAGCCGCTTGCAGATTCTCTGACAGATTTGCTGAATGATAAACGGCGTTAACCGCGGGATTCCGAGCGTAGTTTTCAGCTGCGTTGGTGGGGTCAAAGATCGCGCCACCCCCGCCCACGGTGAGATAAGGCTGCACGCGAGACCCGCGCGGCGTCAGATTCGCAACCAAATTCAAAGCCGGATAGTTAATACGATTACCGAAGTTATACTGAGGAACGCCGGGAGCTATGGGAGTTACCAGCTTAACATTGTTAACCATGTAACTGTAACTCAGCTCGAGTCCGAGATACGCACTGAAGTTCCAGGCCGCACGGCCCCCAAAATCCCCACCGGTTACAAGCTTTTCACCAAGCCCTTTGTTTACCTGACCCCACATGCTCACACCGCCGAAAGGATCAAGTTCGACGATATCCGGCCTCTCATCCAGTGAGCTACCCGATTTCGCCGCCGAGCTTGTGTTCTGCGCGTTGGCAGTTCCCACAAGAAGTAAAGCCACAGGTAGGAACCAAAGGCGCGAAGCTTCGGCTCCAAACACATTTGTCATACTTCTCCTCCCAAGCAAACGTTCAATGACCTCTGATGTTAACGTACCTGGGTCAGTTTCGGAAGATTATTCCCAAGTCACTTGTAATACCGAAGAGCCGCCCCGAGTTGCTATCAGGCATCCACAACTGCCGGATACGTAAAGCAGGGAGCGAGGTTGCCAGCTCCGACCAACTGTTGCCGCCATCCTTCGTTTCGAACAGTTGTCCGTACTGGACGGCATACGCACTGCCGTTCTGCCCACCATACACAATTGAGGTGATGGTAGCTGTCGGCAGTCCTGCGGTCTTGGAAGACCATTTCGACCCGTTCGCCAATGAATACAGCCCGACTCGCGTTGCTACCAGAATCGGATTGTCCTGAGCACTTGGAAGCGCCACGTCATTGATATCGGAGATGGGCAGCGGGAAGGACAAGTCGGTCCAGTTATCGCCTGCATCTTTAGAAAGGAACAGTCCATTGGCGGCCTTTGCGACCAGTGTTCCCTCGGCTCCCGCCGCAAGATAGAGACCGGTGATCGCAGTCGATTTAGGAATAGTGATTAGTGTCCAATGCTCGGCCGCATCCTCGCTTTTCAACAGGCCCAAGTCCGTTGCCGCAAAAACCAGCGTTTTGGTTCCGATCTTAGTCGTATAAAGCCCGCTGACTTCCGAGATAGACACCTCTCGGATCGTTGGCTTCGGCTTAACCGGGCGAGTTACGCGAGCGCTTGTAACCGGCTTTCCGTGAACTGTTGCCTTGCTCTTACTCGTTGAAGGCTTCGACGGCTCAGACGGCGTTTTCTCCGCAGGCGGGGGAATAACCAATCGAACCGGAATCGTTTTCCACATCAGACCGGCGTCGATGGACTTGTACAGTTGGTGGGGGCTGGCCCCGATCAGTATGCGATCCTCATCGGCAAACCCGGCGATAGCTTTCAGGTGCACACCTGCGAGCCCGCGAGTCGCACGCAGTTGCGACCACGACTGCCCTCCATCGGCACTGGTGAAGATACCGGTTGACTCTCCGTCCTGGGTCTCCAGCGCGACCAGCTTATTTCCAGATTTGGTAACCGCGCTGATCGACCGGTCCACAAACCCGTTATTGATCGGGTTAATTGTCTCGCCGCCATTGACGCTCTTTCCGATGCCTTCATATTCCAGTGCGAGGTAAATACTCTGGGTATTCGAAGGGTCGAATGCCATCCAGTTGACCTGGGTACCGGTGAGGGTTTTCCATGTCGTCCCGCCGTTTGGCGATTTAAACAACCCGGTGGTCGTCCCAGCGTAGAGCAATCCACTTGCCGTCGGATCCTCTCTGATGATATGAGTCCTCCGCGAAGTGTTTGGGATACCCATCAGCTTGCGCCAGACATCGCCCCGATCGGCACTTGTGTAGATTCCGCTGCAGGCGCTTGCAAAGATCGTGGTCGGCGTTGTCGGATTGACATAAATGGAGAAGACGTCCGAATCGTCGATCATGCCGGTGTGAATTGATGTCCACGTTTTTCCGCCGTCCATCGATTTCCAGGGCAGATGACTCGTCCCGGCATAAATAATGTTGGGATCCTTGGCGTCGATCGCCACGGCTGTGACTCCTTGCATTTCCGCGTTCTCCGGATCCGAAATGCGTTTCCATGTCTTGCCCGCGTCATCGCTGAGTTGCACGCCATGATACGTGCCCGCCACATAACGAGTAGGCTGGCTCGGCGCGGCAGCAATGGCACGCACACCAAAGTTCTGGATGTCTTTCACCACTGCCCAGCTTTTGCCCGCATCGTGGCTTTCGTACATCCCGCCGGTCTCGGCGCCGACCATGCCGACCAGGTAATGATTCGAGTCTGACGGGTCGATCAGTATAGACGTTACTTCGTTCAAGTGGCGCTTGGGGAACGGCAGCAAATTCCACGACCCGCCCGCGTCCGTACTTTGAAAGAGCCGCGACTCGAGCGAGCCCGCCAGGAGCACCTTCGGGTTCTCGGGGTCCACCGCCACCGATGTGGATGTGCCTCCGAATGGACCGGCTATGTGCCAGTCAACGGACGGCGCGGAAGCAGCCCACCCTGCTAATCCCAGCGCAACGACTCCCAATGCGGACACTAAGGTTTTTTCGAAACGTCTAATCATTTTTGAATAAATCTGTTTTGCGGCTTCTTCTATTGTCATCTAAGTACGTCGAGAAGTGTGGACGGTATTCTCCGAGTGTCTTGAATCCGCTGCGAAGGGGATTTATAATCGGGAGCCATCGGGCCGCTCGAACGCGGTCTCAGTTTGCGAAGGCTTTATGTCCGGACACCGGTTCCTGCTCGGATGCTTGTTCGTCGCGAGTTGCTCATTATTTGCAGATCCTCTGCCCGTCTTGGACGCGACTTTTGCAAATGCGAGCTGGGGCATGTCAGGACAAATCAGCTTCACTCTCGGCGGTCCTGCCTTCGATATGGGAGGGACGGCACTTTGGGTACCTCCTCCGATCTTTGTCACACCAGGCGAATCTGCGCATTCCGCCCTTGCCGGCGTTCCGTTCTTTCTGGGTGAAGTAATCGGCCATCACCTGATCCCCAGCGGCACTCTAACCCTTGACGGCGTGACCTACGGGGTTGAATATGATGGCATCGCTGGAGTTATGTACCCGGATTTCACGATCCCGACCACACCTTTTCCGACGGTAGTCGTCCCCGCTACGATGGTTGGAACGTATACGGCCTGCGCGATACTTGTTCCAAGCCAGAGCAACGCCTGCGAGCACCCGGGCGATCAAGATATCGCAACCATCAATGTGAACGTGCCGGGTGAATTAACGCTGCCCTTTGGCGGACCGTTTAGCAACGGCCAGTACATTCTCGATGTGGTAACGTTCGTGAGCACGCCCGTTCCGGAACCGTCTTCGATGCCCTACGCGCTGCTAACGTTGGGCTTGGCCGCAAGCGCAATTGTCTCCCGCCGTCGATCCTCCGGAAAGCGCTGAATTTGCTCAGGACCGAGTGATCAGCTATCCTATATAGGAGATTACCGTTTAGATCAGGTTCGTAGGTTAATGGCAAATACAGTTTCATCGTTGAAGCGCGTTCGCATGACGGAGCGCAAAACGATCGTGAATCGCGTGCGCAAGACACGCTTGCGGCACCAGATTCGCACTATGCGTCGCTTGCTCGAGCAAAAAGATGCTCAGGGGGCCGGCAAAGCCGCGCCCGCCACGTTTTCGCTCGTGGATCGCGCGGCGAAATGGGGCATTATCAAGAAGAACACGGCTGCTCGCTACAAGAGCCGGCTGACGCTGCGCCTGAAGCAGATCAGCGCTCCTGCAGCCTGACGCTCTAGAGCTTCAACCGCCCGTTCCAGTACCCAGCCTTGTTAGACTGGCTTGCATACATGTCAAGCCTCCGGTTTCGTGCGTGCATTTTTGCCGCACTTGCGCTAGCCGTATGCTCTGGTTCCGGTGCCGGCAAAGAACCCATTTCCGCAAAACACGGAATGGTGGTAGCGCAGGAGCCGATCGCCGCTGATGTTGGTCTCGCGGTGCTCGAAAAGGGGGGCAATGCGGTCGATGCCGCGATAGCAACCGGATTTGCACTTGCCGTTACCCACCCCGTCGCCGGCAACATCGGCGGTGGCGGATTCATGCTGATCCGTCTCGCAGACGGCACCACCGATTTCCTCGATTTCCGCGAAACCGCTCCGCAAAAAGCGGCACGCGACATGTACATCGGACCCGACGGTAACGCCACGAAGGACAGTATCTTCGGATGGCGTTCTTCGGGCGTTCCGGGCAGCGTTGCCGGATTCGCTTTTGCACAAAAGAGATTCGGCAGCAAGAAATGGGCTGATCTGGTGAACCCCGCCGCGCGGCTCGCCGCCGATGGGTTCACCGTAACTCGCCCGTTTGCGGCAGCTCTTGCGAATCCAAACAGCGCGCTGAACCAGGACACCGAATCCAAGCGCATCTTCCTGCGAGATGGCAACACTTATAAAGAAGGCGAAACGCTCCGTCAGCCTGAACTTGCCGAAACTCTAGAACGAATCGCCTCGCAAGGTCCACGAGATTTCTACGAGGGCGAAACAGCCCGGCGGCTGGTAGCCGCGATGACAGCTCATGGCGGTCTCATCACCGCGGAAGATCTGAAAGATTACAAAGTAATCGAGCGCCGTCCTCTGGAGGGCCAGTATAAAGCTTTCCACATTATTACCTCGCCTCCGCCGAGCGCAGGCGGCATCGGACTGCTGCAAATGTTCGGCATGCTCGATGGCACCGGATATTCGGATTCGGGAGCCGATTCGCCCAAGGCCATCCACTATGAGGCCGAAGCGATGCGTCGCTTCTACGCCGATCGGAGCGAATATCTTGGCGATCCCGATTACTATAACGTTCCGCTGAAGCAACTGCTAAACCCGGCGTACATCGCCTGGCGTCGCGGAACGATTGACCCGACGCGCGCCACTCCGAGCACTCTCATCGGTCCTGGGTTACCGAAATCCGTCGAGGCGCGAGTGAACTGGTACGAAAGCACCGAAACAACTCACTACAACGTTGTCGATTCCAAAGGCAACGCTGTCGCCGTCACCTACACGTTGAACAATTCATACGGGAATGGCATTACCGTTCCTGGCTTGGGATTTCTATTGAACGACGAGATGGACGATTTCGCTGCGAAACCGGGGTCGCCAAACATGTTCGGAATGATCGGCGCGGATGCCAACGCGATTGAACCCGGCAAACGCCCACTCTCGTCCATGACACCGACCATCATCACCAAAGCGAACAAGCTGTTCATGGTTGTCGGGGCACCGGGCGGCTCCAGAATTACTAATGGAGTGATGCAGGTGATCCTCGATGTCCTCGACTTCGGGATGAATCCGCAGGATGCGGTCGACCTGCCGCGCTTCCATCATCAATGGAAGCCGGACTTACTGTATCTGGAGAGTGGATTTTCACCGGAAACGGAAACAGCACTGAAAAACATGGGTTACGATCTGCGGCCCATAGACAATGTCGCACGCGTGGAAGCGATCGTGGCCAACAAGGGTGTACTCGAGGGCGGCACCGAGTCGCGGCTGCACGGCAAAGTGTCCGGCTATTGATCCCGATCGGCACATCTCTCGATTTCTCGCAACGTCGTCCCGATATCTCCGACTTATCTACAACAACACTGATGAAGCTTGCACTCTCGACCCACCTCTTTGTCAGACATCGTTTAACAACCGTTTGGTTAGATCGAACCTGGGACGCCGGATTCCCGGAAGTAGAAATCTTTTGCGCCCGGCAGCACATCGACTACCGGGATAAGGCCCAGGTAAACGAACTCGCACACTGGTTTCATGACTCGGAACTCAAAGTGCACTCGCTGCATGCCCCGATGTACAGCGATGACGTATGGGGCCGTTCCGGGCCGAATGCCGTCATCGATATCACTGAAACCACTAAGGCCCGGCGAATGAATGCGGTCGATGAAATTAAGCGAGCTCTCGAGATCGCGGACGTGATTCCGTTTCGTTATCTGATCCAGCACCTGGGAGTGACGGGACAAGACTTCGACCAGCGCCGCTGGGATTCGGCGTTTTCTTCACTCGACGAGTTGAAAGTCTTCGCCCGCCAGCGCGGCGTGGAGATTCTGCTCGAAAATACGCCGAACCTGCTCTCCACCGCCGATCGCCTGAATGCTTTTCTGGCCGAGACGCACCTGAACCTGAATTACTGTTTCGATATCGGGCACGCCCACATGTCACATGGCGTCGAGGACCAGTTCGAACGCATGAAGGAGCGCATCCGTTCTACCCACATTCACGATAATGACGGTTCCGCGGACCTTCATCTGCTTCCGTGCAAGGGCAATATCGACTGGCCGAAGGCGATGCAACTTCTTGGATCTAGACGCGAGCAGTATCCGCTGTTACTCGAACTGAAAGAACCACCCGGCGTGGAACGCCTGGCAGACGAAGCTAAGAGTGCTGCCGACCGAATCACAGAGTTCCTATGAGTACGAATTCTCCGGCCGCCCCCGTTAGCGCGGCTGCAACCATCCGCATCAGCGATGCTGGACAACACGAAGGCGAACACGTCCAGATCAAAGGCTGGCTGTACAATCTGC
>JAFAUR010000684.1 GCA_019243205.1 Acidobacteriaceae bacterium
GGGACTGCGCGCCTATCGCAAGTTTGCGGATCCTCGCCTGGGTGCGCTGGTGGCGGCGGTCAATGCGGAGAGGGTCGCGGGATTTCCGAGCGAGCGGCTGTTTCTGGATTCCGTTGAGCAGGCGCTTGCGGTAACGCTGGTCAATAATTATGCGTTCCAGCGCCCATCACCGCGGATATATCGAAGCGGGCTAACTCCCGCCCGCTTGCGGAAAGTTGTGGAACTGGTGCACGCCGAGATGGACAGCGATTTGAGTCTTGAAGAACTGGCGGACGCAGCGGGCTTGAGCATAACCCACTTCTCACAAATGTTTCGGGAGTCAACGGGCAAGAGCCCGCACCAGTTTGTATTGCACCGCAGGGTAGACCGCGCCAAGGAGATGTTGGGTGCCGCAAAGATGCGCGTGCTGGATGTGGCGGTAGCGTGCGGGTTCAAGAACCAGCAGCACTTTGCGCGCGTCTTCCGTAAACTGTGCGGAGCCAGTCCTACAGAATACCGGCAGGAATTTGCGTACGGGACTAGCCGGATCTTTGGCGACGCTGAAGTTGCCACCGCCGCCCCGTATTGCCCAGTACAACGCGGGCTCGTCATCGGGACCGGTCGTCACGCGACGCCCGTCCGCTAGCACCACTTCGGCGCCCAGCAGGTTGGCTGCCGCCAAACCGTACTGACCGTTAAGGGGGCCGTAGCCACCGCCCAGGGTCAGGCCAGACACGCCGACCTCACCGCAGTTGCCCAGCGGCGCAACCAAACCGTAGACATCGGCGACGGACCGCTGGTAACGCCTCGATTGCGTTCTGAACATCTGCCCGCTTTGCCTTGTTCATGTACAAGAAAAAGCGGATCTTTTGCTGATTTATCCTCGAACTGTCGTGGGCAGTCGGCCGACTCATCCACGCCATTACCGGCGGCTTGCTCACGCCGTCGCGGACCTGGTTCAGCCGGATGTTCCGCAAAATTGGTGAAGAGCCAGCTCTTCAAAATGCTCTATCAGGCCGAAGCCGCTCGAAAGCCTGCAACGCCCGGAGATACGTCTCCTGAACGAGATCTTCCGCCTCCGCCTGATTGCGTGCCAGTGTCATAGCATAGCCGTACAATCCGTCTAGATGCTGTAGAGCCGCTCTCGCGAAAGTCTTGCTCGACGTTTCGAGCGTTCATACCATTCGTACTATTTGTAACGACGCGAGGCATAAAACGAATTGCGCAGTTTTATTCCTGAATGGATCACTAAGTTTTCCTTCGCAAAGGAATCGGCGAAAGCCCACACCAGTTTGTGTTATGCCATCGGATTGAGCGCGCGAACGAGCGGCTGTGCGCACCAGAAGCACGCGTGCTGGATGATGTCGTTTTAGCATGCGGTTTCAAAACGCAACAACACTTTGCACGAATGTTCCGGCGTACATGCGGAGCCAGCCCTACAGAATATCGGAAACGCCTATCTGCCCGGTTCGATCTGTCCGACCGATTCGTCACAAGAGCCAACGGGTAGCCAGTTGGAACGTGATGATAAAGAGCTTTAACAAACCCAGCTGCAATCTTCCATATAGAACGTCCGGGGCTTTGCGAGTATACCGAACAATTTGCATATGCGGCTCGTCGCTGCTCGATGTTTCTGCGACGGACTCGGGCTTCCTAAGCATTTCAACGAACTCGGGGCCTATGTAAGGGAGCACTGTAGCTTTCCTCTCCGATATATGTCGTGACTGACAGAGAGAACACGAGCGCTCTTCTATTTATTCCCAATATCAGGACGAATGAATAAGTTTGGCCTCGGAAATAAACATACACATCGTGTGTCGTTACGCGAGCCCACGGCCTTCTATCTTCTTACGTCGAACGTTCGCCGTTGAGAAACGGCAAAGTTCACATAGCTTGGAATAACTCAGCAGTCCGCGTGTTTTTCTACTGACGACACAATGCGTGAACCTGCTAAATCGTTCAAGAAATGTGCAGGGTTCTGCGCATGGTGTACTGGCCTCCAAAATTTTCTTTCCGGAGAACTTCAAATTGCGCAATATTCTTGTTGCATCAACACCGGCGCCGGGGCATGTGAACCCGATGCTGTCGGCAGCGTGTTATCTGCGCGACGCCGGTTATCGCATCATCTTCAACACCGCGGAGATTTTTCGCCGCCAGGTCGAGTCTGAAAATCTGCGGTTCGTTCCCTTTACCGGCTTTGCCAACTTTGACTACAACCGTCTGGACGAAGCCTTCCCAGAAAGAAAAAACTTCGAACCGGGCCCACCTCAGCTTGATCACGACTTCAAGCATTGCTTTGGCCAGCCCATTCCCGATCAATATCGCGGCATTCTGCAAATCATGGAGGGAACGAACATAGATCTAGTCCTCACAGATGTAACATTCATGGGCACATTTCCATTTCTGCTTGGGCCAAGGGAAGCCCGGCCGCCCGTCATCGCCTGCGGTATCAGCCCTATGCTCCTCTCCAGCATCGATACATCTCCGTTCTCACTGCCGGATTCCACCCCGCAGGGACATTTACGCAACAGGCAAGAGAACGAGCAGTTTCAGGCAATGTTCCAGTCCGTGCAAACCTATATGAATCAAATCCTGTACGATTGCGGCGCTCCCGCGATGCCGCGCTTCTTCGTCGACTGCTGGTATACGTTGCCCGATCTTTTTTTGCAATTCACTGCGGAGGCTTTTGAATATCCGCGGAGCGATATGCCGGCGAACATCCGATTTGCCGGCCCAATACGTCCAAGGATATCTGGGCAGTTCCAGCGGCCTGAGTGGTGGAGAGAGCTCGATGGCCCTCGTCCGGTAGTGCTGGTAACGCAAGGCACAATCGCCAATGAAGACCTGAGTCAATTAATCGAGCCAGCACTAGCTGGTTTAGCCGGCCAAGATATGCTGACCGTCGTTGCCACCGGCCGGCGGGACGCCAGCGGAATTTCCGCCTCTATTCCTTCCAATGCTATAGTCGAACCGTTCATTCCCTTCAATGAAATTTTCCCGAAAGTCGATGTATTCGTAACAAACGGCGGGTACGGAGCGGTCCAACAAGCGCTGAGCTCGGGCGTGCCGATTGTTGTAGCGGGCACCACGGAGGACAAACCTTTCGTGGCGGCTCGTGTTGCCTGGAGTGGCGCTGGTATCAACCTCAACACAGACCGCCCCAGTCCCGAGCAGGTTCACAACGCGGTCCGCGATGTGTTACGCCGCCCTGAGTATCGAAAGAGAGCGAAAACCTTACAGGCTAACTTCGCGCGGTACGACGCATTCGAGCGCATTACTGAGGCCGTTGCTGCCGCGGTCGCGGAGCGCCGGCCTCCTGGCCCTGGTGATTTCGATAGCCGAAATACAACCTTTCCGAGTGTGCCGAATTCAACAACAGCACGCGCCTCATGAATGTCTGCACGTCGCGGAGTTGCTTGACGCGCCACTCTACCTTGCGGGTTATGGGAAGGGTCTAAAAGGTACGACTCTCAAATCGTGAGCCCTGAACCGCCGGAGTGAGACTGGGTACACGAGGAGCTGAGGACAGTCAAGACCAGAAATATGGCCGACCATCCGTATCACCGAGCGACCCCATAGTCCCGATGAATAAACATCACCAGGGGATCGTGACATTGTTCCAGCGTGTAAAGGTCCCATTAGGACCATCTGGGCCGAACAATGCGACGCGCACCACCTCTCGGGAGCGATCTTCGATCGACTCCGTGCCCTCAAATAACATTGAGGTTCGTTTTAGTGAAGCCCGGGGAAACTAGGTTGACTTTGATTCCGGCCGGCTCCAGCTCGATCATCATGGCCAGCGTTGTTGCATTGAGAGCCGCCTTGGACGCAGGGTACACCGGACTGTAGAACGCGCGGTGGGAGTAAGCTGGGTCCGCGTTTGTTGTCAACGAACCAACTCCACTCGAAACGTTGACAATACGTGCGTCCGAAGATTCGCGCACGAGCGGAAGCATTGCCTGGTAAACGGCAAGGACACCGAACACGTTTGTCTCCCATACCGCCCGGACTTCATCGAGCGACACATTGCTCGGAAGGGTGATCTTCTTGTACTCCTGCAGGGACAAGCTGCCCTTTCTGGTATTCGAGATGGCCGCGTTGTTGACGAGCAGGTCGAGGCGGCCGAAGTCCTTGTGGATGCGTTCCGCCGCAGTTGCGATCGAGACCCGATCTGTGACGTCGAGTTGGAGAGGCACGGCGCCCGGCCCGATCTCCTTTGACGCGGCCTCGCCGCGTTGGAGATTGCGTGCTCCAAGTAGTACGGTGAAGCCATTTGCCACCAGTTCTTTTGAGACCTGGAACCCGACTCCTTGATTGGCTCCCGTGACGAGGGCGATTCGTTTGTATTGCATATCTGTCCTCCTTCGCCGGCTGGTCTTATGTTCTGATGTCGTATCGAGGCCCTAGTACAGCCTTCACGAGGGCGGCGGGGCTGCGACCGGGTTCCTACCGTTCCGGACATTCGTAGTAGCTCCCAATCCACCGCCGCGTAGTTCGTCGCAAATCGATCCGCGGAATATGCTCTTCACAACCACTCATCAGGGGCCGGCTCACTCGTGGCTTCGTCTGTTGCCAACCCCAGTGCTGCAGCATCTCTTTGAGCCGTTCTCTCGCCCTGCTCAGTCTCGACATCACGGTGCCAATCGGGCAATCCAAAACCTGAGCGATCTCTTCATAGCTCAGTTCCTCGAATTCGCGCAGCACAACAATCTCGCGATAGACCGTTGGTAGCTCTTCAATTGCTTTCCGTACCTCTGCTCGTTTGAGTTTGGTCAAGTACAAGAACAGCGGATCTTTCGAAGACCTGTCCTCGAACTCTGGCGCGCGGCCGCTCGGCTCATCCACTCTCACGACTCGCGGCTTAGTTAGGCCGCCGCGAATGCGGTTTAGCCGGACATTGCGCAAAATGGTGAAGAGCCAGCTTTTCAAATTGCTGTCGGGCCGGGGCCGCGAAGAGGCCTGAATAGCTCGAAGATAGGTTTCCTGAACGAGATCTTCCGCCTCCAGGTGATTGCGAACCATCGTCATGGCATGGCCGTACAGTCCATCAAGATGTTCTAGAGCGCTCTCACGAAAGTCTTGTTCAGGGTTTTGAGCGTTCGTACTATGTGTAGCGAAGTAAGCCATAACACGAAGTGCGCATTTTTACTCCCGAACGGGTCATCCCAAGGAACGCCTCGGGCGTTCGGCTCTGATTCCCAGTCGCTATTGCTCCGCGGCTGGATCGGACGAATAAGAGATCGCCGCGATCCGCCAGCCATCGACTGCTTTGACTAACTGCCAGGTCTCGCTTCCGCGATTTTCGGCTTTCCCATCGATCATGAAAACAAAATCGAAATAGACAGCCGCGATGGCGCCATCCGTATGGATGACGATGTTGCTGTGTTCTGGGTCGAGAGCCTTGGGCGTCGACGAGACGAACTTCGCGAAATCGCGATAGCTGCTGACACGGACCTTCGGGGCCTTAGCCACCCGCGTTTGCGCCCGATCGTATGCGGCGTCTGTCAGAACGTTCAACCAGATATTGGCATCGGGTAAGAACAAGGCGGAGAGCGCGGTTCCATTATGGGCAACGACAGCGTCATGAAATTGCTTCATTACGTTTTCGACCGCACCTTCTTCTGCATGGTGCTCGTTGACTGTCCCGGTGTGCGCCATGGAAGGCATCGGGCTTTGAGCGATAGCCACCATGGGCAGAAGGGCAAGAACATAGAGCGCAAGGTAATTCAGTTTCAGCATCATTCGTCCTCACTCAACCACTCGCTTCAAACTACTTCTCCTTTGCAAGTTCAGGCTCTGGCTCCCTTGGAGTTCAGGCACGTTTGTTTAGATCAGTCAGAACGAGATACGATTTATGGAGATCGTCCGAATTGCTATCGAGATCGTCCCGCGAGTAGCGCAATGGACCCGTTATCTGATGTGTTGTCCCTTTTAAAGCCGCACAGTTATATGTCCTGTGGCATGGATGCGGGCGGACAGTGGTCTTTTCAGTTTGAACCGCATGACTGCGCCCGGTGCTTCGCCGTTGTCTCTGGTCATTGCTGGCTATCGATGGACGGTGTTGCTGACGCCGTGCTTCTCGAAGGGGGAGACTGTGTTGTGTTGCCGCACGGCCGGCGGCTCCGTCTGGCGAGCGATTTAACGTTAGCTCCTGTCGGCATAAAATCCGCTAATTCAGCGCCGCTTAATGGAAGTATCTTTTCCTGGAACGGCGGCGGGGCCTGCCTTGTTCTGAGTGCCTCCTTCACCTTTGCCGGAGATCACGTGAGCATCCTGCTCGGGCTTCTTCCGCCAGTCGTGCACATTCGGAATGATTCCGACCGGTCGGCCATGCGCTGGTATTTGGAGCGCATGATGAAAGTGCTGCGCGAGCCACAACCAGGTGGCTTCCTGCTCGGACAGCACCTCGCACAGATGATGCTCGTAGAGGCACTGCGACTCTCCATGGCGGATCAAGTGAAAGGCGGCGTCGGATGGCTCTTCGCCCTCGCAGATAAGCAATTGGGCGCAGCGATTACCGCCATGCACGAAAGCCCCGGCCATCCCTGGTCTTTACAGGAAATGGCTGAACGTACGGGCATGTCGCGGTCCATCTTTGCTCTCCGCTTCAAGGAGATGATAGGGACATCCCCAATGGAGTACCTGACTCGCTGGCGGATGCTGCGGGCGGCGGACCAATTGGTGCATTCATCCGATTCCGTTTTGACCATCGCTCAATCGTTCGGTTATGCATCGGAAAGCGCCTTCGGCCTGGCTTTCAAGAAGGTGATGGGCTGCTCACCGCGTCGCTACTGTCGTGATCGTACCGCCTCTTTGCCCGCCACCCCAAGTCCAGAGAAAGAGACAAACGAGACTACGGTCGAAAGAATGTTTTCGCTGAAATCGAAGGATTGACCGTTCACGGCATTGGAGCCGAAACTCGAGGCTTCATTGTTGTGGCGAATCGCGCCAGTGTGTTCGAGCTCACTCCTCGCTGGTGGCGAAGTCGGGCATGGACGACTAGAGCGCCGTGCGATCGCCGAGTGCACCAGTGCACCCAAGTGCACCTTAGCTGTGCGACCAGCCGGAACGTCCTCCTTGATCCATCGGCGAGCTTCTTCCGCCAGCAGGGTACGCAACTCGCCGCGCAGGTCTTCGTCGAGCGAACGGTAGGTTGGAAAGGCGCGGTAAATGGGATCCGGCGTGTCCATGAAGCTCGTAAGCCCTGACCCTAACGGTGACCGTTAGACTATCCGCGATTCGGACGAAACGAACATCACAATCTTGGTTCGGTCAAGAAAGTTCCCTTCGTCTTTTTCGACGATGGAGGCATAGTCTTGATGGCCTGATATGGTCATGATTGATGACAGGTCGTCGAGCCACAATTCTGCGACCCCGTCATAGGGCGCAATTGGAAAGGCTTCCGGCACGTTGTTCAAGGAGTGCTGTTGGGTGTAACGCCGTACATGCGTTTTGAACACATCCAGACTCATAACGAGTGGTGCATGCTTCTCTTTCCAATATTGGCTGAACTGCTCAGCGTGGGGTCAGGGCGACGCGTTAGAAAAACACTGACTTTAATCATCGATTTTTTTCCGTATGTGGAATAACACTGGGGTGGTCGCTTATTCCTAGCAAATCGCTTTTAGCCTTAGTGTTTTACACCGAGGCCTCCGCCGGGTAGATCCGCGTCGCCCGCCCCAGCCCGAACACTCAAGCCTGCTCCAGCACTCGCACCAACTGCCGAAGCACCTGCGCGTCGAATCCGCCACGCAATTCGATCTTCCGACCAGTAGACAGGCAAACCTGCAGCTCGCCACGCTTCTGGATTGCCTCTACCTGCCAGGCGGGAGAAATCTCCACCGGTAGCAAATGGCTGGCTCGCGCTTTCCGCCCCCAAGTGTTTCCGCTTCTGGTGGCGACTCAGCGTTGATAACGACAGCCCGTGTTTCTTACAAAACGCTTGCCGCCCCAATCCGCCGGCCTCGTATTCCTTCACTAACTGCTCAACTTCCGCACTGCTCCTGCGACGCCGCGCTCCTTCGGTCTGCTTTGTATTCATCTCCCAACTTCAGCACTCTCGTGCCGCCGTGAACAGATGGTTTGGTCTAACGCTTACAAGTGCACCTTAGCTGTGCGACCAGCCGGCACGTCCTCCTTGATCCATCGGCGAGCTTCCTCCGCAAGCATGATACGCAATTCGCCGCGGAGGTGTTCGTCGAGCGAACGGTAGGTTGGAAAGCTGCGGTAAATGGGATCCAGAGTGTCCATGAAGCCCTCTGGCGTCGGCAACGGGCTTGGTGTATCGAGCCGCTCGACATCCATGACCTCGCACTCTCGAGCTTGTAGAGCGGCTCGAAGTTCATGGACCGTTTTGCAGGCCTTCCCGTGTTCCGCAAGTGCTCGGTAAATTGGATGTTGGCAAGCCCTAAATGGATGACCGATCCTCACAATCTCGATCCTGTCGACGCCGACTTAGACGCGAGCCACTACGGTTCTCGTGAGAAACGCCTGTTCGATCACATCGGCGGCTAAATCTAATCCGCGAGTCTCAGCTATGACACTAGCGAAATGTTGGGCTCGGATTCGGTAGCGCGGGTCGCTTAAGACAACTTGTATTCGCTCCGACAGAGCTTCGGCGGTGAGATGTTCTACTTCC
>JAFAUR010000094.1 GCA_019243205.1 Acidobacteriaceae bacterium
TCGTTTTTCACGTAATCAAATCCGTCGCTGTTCGCAGCCCAGTGCGTTACTCTAGCTGCGAGCATGGGGCCTAGATTTAGAGTCCGCGTCGGCTCTCCACCCTCAGCCGGGCCAATCACAATTCGGTTTTCTATCTGATACATCAGGCTCTTGCCATCCGGCGAAAATTCCTGACGATACGCGTAGCCACTCATCAGCGGCGCGGACGTGCCACCGTCGATCGCTATTTTGAACGCCCGGTGTCCATGCCCAGGTGAAATGAACGCAACCCATTTCCCATCCGGCGAGCACGACGGATGCTCCGCACCGTGGGCCAGAAGTTTCGCGTTTGCGCCGTCCACGTCGACTCTCCAAATATCGGGCTGCTCCAGCCGATGCGACGTAAAGACCATGTAGCGATGGGAAGCAGCGCAGAAACCGCCGCGAACAACTTGCCCGTGAACAACTTCTCTCGCATTCCGCCCGTCCTCATCCATCACCCAGAGATCCGCGCCTTGATCGGTTCTGACCGTGTAAGCAATGTGGCCGTTCCCAACCCAGGCCACGCCTCCAATCCCCACGCCGCCACTTCCCATCGTGATCGGATGTACATCTTCTAGCTTGGGATCAGCGGCTTTGAATAATGCGTTCCTTGCAATCCAGAGATTCGCTGTTTCGGTCGTACGCGTCGCGCTGACGGTTTTGCCGTCGGCGCTTACCGTGACATCTCTATATCCGCTTAGATCGTTCGTCAGGCGGGTAGCACGCCCGTCCGATGCGGAAATGTTCCAGATCTGTGGTTCAGTAGAGCGCGGCGATTCGGCAGCGATGATGAGTTGGCGGTTGTCGGGTAACCAGGTGAGCGAATCGATGTATCGCCAGCTTTCTGCGCCCACCGCCCGCTCAGATTGGAGGTTCGTGTTCTCAATGGCCACATAATCATGCGTGCCGGCCGAGACTGGCATTGCGATCGACTGTCCATCGAAGGACCAGGCCGCCCCGGCGGGTACGAGCCGTTCGGGGCCTTTCCGCCTGGCAATCGTTTGCTGCTCGCTTCCGTCCGCGTTCGCGATGACCAGGGCATCCTCTCCAACTCCCACGTTCATCCGGATAAATGCGATCCGGCTCCCATCGGGAGATAAAGCGGCTCGGGAATCAATATCATGCACAATCTTCCTCGGTTGGCCGCCAAGTACAGGAATCCGCATCAGGTCGCTTGTATATGCGAGCCCCAGGGTTACATAGTAAATGTAAGTGCCGTCCGGCGAAAAAGTAAGCCGAAAACAACAGTTCACCGGCACAGATCGAATGATCTCTACATCGGTGCCTGTCGCAATCTGACGAAGTCGCAGCATCGCTTTCGATTCACCGGTCGCATATGCAACGTACTTTCCATCCGGCGACAAGCCGCTGCCTACTACCATTCCCGTTGTAGTCAACTGTGCTAGTTCGGCGGACGCGAAATCCAACTTTGAACGATTACTCAGCCAGACGTAGAACGATACCGCAGTCATAAGTGAAGCGGTAACGCCAACCCACAGCAGGCGTCTGGAACGCCTCCTGAACAATGGTTCGGGAACGGTACGGAGAGCCGGCTCCTTGCCGCCATACTGCAGTTGGATCACGGCAGCTTGATGCCCGCTTCGACCCGTATCGCTTATCGCGCCAAATCCGTCAACCTGCCCGACCGGCGCAATAAACCGGTATCCGCGACCTGGCACGGTTTCGATGTATCGCGGATTCTCAGCCGAATCGCCCAGCGCACGGCGGAGCTTGTTTATAGCGGCGCTCAAGCCGTGCTCGAAATCGACGAAGGTTCCGCTGCTCCAGATGCGCTCGCGCAACTGCTCACGGCTAACCACCTCGCCCGGATGCGCTAGCAGAATCAGCAGAATCTGGAAGGGTTGACCAGGCAGCCGCACACGAACGCCGCTCTTGCGCAGTTCGCCGGCTGAAGTATCGACGTCAAATGGCCCGAATGCTAAACGAGCCGAAGGCTGCGGCTGCGTCGCCATACATCGCTGGGTGACAGAACACAGTCTACTACCGAACTCCGGCTGGTGAAACCGCTAAATAACGGTTGAATGCTCAAGCATTTAGCTGATGATCCAGAAATGATCGGTCATGCATGGACAGAAAAACGCCTTCGCTGTATTGTGCGGACTATGAAACTCACAACACGCAGATCGGTGATGAAAAGCGTTTTGCTTTCTTGTCAATTTGTCTCGGTTCTGGCAATTTCCATGTTCTATGCGCAAAGCGTATCTGCGCAGGAACAGTCGGACAACGTTAAAGAGTGCTCAAACGCTATCCTTCAGGGCAGCTTCGGATACACAAGCACAGGAACTCTTCTCCCTTCCTTTGTCCCGCCCCCTTATGCGGGCCCCTTTGCTGAGGTCGGCAGGCAGACCTTCGACGGGAAAGGTCATACTGACGCAACCGGAACTTTAAGCGCAAACGGCAACATCTTTATGAACGTGGTCTTCGAAGGCACGTACAAAGTAAATCCGGACTGTACAGGCTCGATGACAATTACATCTAGCTTGGGTACGTCGCACGCAGAGTTTGTGATCGACGACGAAGGGACAGAGCTGCGCCTCATCTTCACAGACGCGGGAGTGGTTGAGAGCCGTGTTTACAAAAAGCAGTTCCGAGAAGGTCGCG
>JAFAUR010000231.1 GCA_019243205.1 Acidobacteriaceae bacterium
TCGAGACGCCAGAATCAAGTATTTGGCACTCGATCACTGCGCCAATCTCTCACGACTTAGGAATGCCGGAATAAGAGCGTCAAGAGGACGCTTCCTAGCGTTTTTGGACTCTGACGATCTTTGGAGAAGCGATAAGCTCGCACTACAGATAGCATTGATGCAAGCGCGAGCCGATGTCGGGTTTGTTCTTTCTGGTTACGATATCTTTGATTCTGGCGGAATCCAACGGATCAAGCTTTATACCGACAACGCTGCGGTCAAGGACAGCGTGCGTTCTATCTTTGACGATTTACTTCGGGGCAGGATGACGCTGTGCTCGTCTTCAATCGTGATTCGGCGAACTCTACTGGATAAATCAGGGTTTTTGAACGATCAGCTTCGGACTGGCGACTACGAGTTTTTCACGCGACTTGCCTGCCACGCCGCTGCTGGTATGATCCACGAACCGCTGGTCAGCGTTCGCAAGCACGCGGGCAACTCTTCCTTGAAATTCGACGCAGAAGGTCTGGAAGAGGCTATCTTCAGTGTGCGACATTTTTACTCCCTTGGCCTGATCGAACGCGATCTGCGCAATGAACGGCTGCTTAAATACCGTAATGAACTGGCAGGCATTCTTCTTGGTCGCGGAGATCCGGCGCGCGCGTGTCGCGAGATGTTTGAATGTGTCCGGCTTTGCCCAACGCAGCTTAGATTGTGGCGCAGCTACGCGTTGCTCCAGTGGAAGTCGCTCCGGGCGCGTTATCTGACCAGAACTGCGGCCCAAGGTTGAACACGGTTCGGGGCTATCCGGCCGCTCCCAGCGTTTTCGCCGGAGAAAACATGAACTTCCATGCCGCGAGCGATGGTGCTACCACAGGTTTTCGCATCTTGTTCTTTCGTGTCGGCAGGGTCTGGCAGTTCACGGGAGAGTCGGACCGATGGCAAGCCGAATTTCGCCCCGAAGGATTATCCACGGACGCGTGGTGCTGGCCAACTTATACGTTCCACATTCCGGGCGAGTGGGCTTCGGGGCCGTATATCGCCTGTTTCGCTTCCGAAAACAAGGACCTCCGGGTCCAATCGATCCAACATGGGGCTGGGGATCGCAATCTCGCGCTATTCGTAGTTAAACGGCCGCGCTGGAGAAGCTCTGCGAGCATTCTCTACAAGATTCCGATCTTCACTTACTGCGCATACAATGCCGAGGGATGTGGAAGCCTTTATACGGGTCCTCGAAGTAAAGTGACTCTGAATCGACCGGGATGTGGCGCCGGCGGTGACCCGTGCGACCGGGAGACCGTCGATTTTTACGATACGTCCTCGCCCCGGCAAACGTTTGCGCATTGGGATGCACCTTTTGTGTGCTGGTTGGAATCGAACGGCTACAACGTGGACTATTGCACGGACGTGGACGTGCACAGAAATGAGGACGGATTTCTCGGCTCGCATCACCTGATGGTCACTGTGGGGCACGACGAGTATTGGACCCAGGAAATGCGCACCAACGTGGAGCGCTTCATCGCAAGCGGCGGCAATCTCGCCTTCTTCAGCGGTAATACATGCTGGTGGCGCGTCCACTTGGCCGATGGAGGAACCGCAATTACGTGTGACAAGCGGAAAGCAGCCGAAGGTAGTGAGGCTCCCGATCAATGGATGGGCTTTGACCCGGAAACACGAATGACCGGAGTGAGTTTCAGGTTCGGCGGAGGATGGTGGTCGGGCCAGCGAGAGGCGGTCGGCTATACGGTCCAGAATTCGAGGCACTGGGTCTATGATGGTACTGGCCTGAAGGATGGCGATGTGTTCGGAGGCGGTCCAGAACAAGCTCTCGTCGGATATGAGTGTGACGGCCTGCCGCTTTGCCGTGTTCGGGACAACCACGGATATTTGGTACCGGATAATTCCAGAGGAACGCCGGACACATTTCAGATCCTTGGGACAGCACCGTTGAGTTCCAGGTGGGAGTATCGCGAAACTGAAAACGCCACCGCGGTTTTGGGAACGTACACGCGGGGCGGCACGGTCTTCAGCGCTGCAACTACCGACTGGGCGCGCGTGCTGAGGGATGGCGATCCTGTGGTCGACCGCATCACCCGGAACGTCCTCAACCGTCTGAGCAGCACGCCAGGCTGACCGATGCGGGCGCCTCCCGATTCGCAGAACAGCAGTTTCTTGACCGCAAGAGCCTTGTGCATTAAACTCACTGTGACCGAGCGCTCAGATTCCGGAGATCGAGGACTGCCCCGCGCTCGACTGCTAAATTCCGGCTGAACCGGACGGATCGGCATGCCATCAGACGTCTTGCTCGCGCATTCCTTCTTCATGAAGAACGATCCGAAGCAGAGCAGCAAGGTGCGCCCGTACCCTCCTCTAGGCACTCTGTACGCGGCGAGTTACCTTCGCGATCTCGGGTATTCTGTCCGCCTTTTCGATGCCATGCTGGCCGATAGCCCCGAAGATTTCCAAACCGTTTTAGACGATGCTGAACCTCGCATCGTCGTGATCTACGAGGATCAGTTCAACTTTCTGAACAAGATGTGTCTCAAGCACAGCCGTGACGCTGCATGCCAGATGGCGATGACGGCACGAAGTCGGCACTGCAGTGTTATTGCGGCCGGTTCCGACGTCAGTGATCACCCGGAGATCTATTTTCAACACGGCGTTCAATTCGCAATTTTTGGAGAAGCCGAGCACGCGCTCGGTGAGCTGCTCCAGATCATAACCGGTCGGAGTACAGCTTCGCCGGAGCTGATTGGAGGTGTAGCGCTGCCAAAAACTGGATTTCCAAAGGGTGTTCGCAGGAACAAACCCCGAACACCTGAAAGGCATCCGGACGTCTTTCCGTTCCCGGCCTGGGATCTCATCGATGCCGAACGGTATCGGTCCGCCTGGACTGCCGCTCACGGTTACTTTAGCTTAAACATGGTGAGCACACGAGGGTGCCCGTTCCATTGCAACTGGTGTGCGAAGCCGATTTGGGGACAGCGATACGCAATGCGTTCGCCTGCTAACGTTGCGGAAGAGATGGCCAGGATTAAGCGCTTATTGAAGCCCGATCACATCTGGTTCGCGGACGACATATTTGGTCTGCAGCCGAAGTGGGTGGTCGAGTTCGCCGACGAAGTCAGAGCTAGAAGTGCATCGGTCCCGTTCACGATCCAGTCGCGCGCCGATCTCATGACGGAAAATGCAGTTGCAGCCCTCGCGGAGGCGGGGTGTATGGAAGTATGGCTGGGAGCCGAAAGCGGCAGCCAGAAAATCCTCGATGCGATGGACAAAGGGATAAGCATCGCCCAAATTGCTGAAGCGAGAACACGCTTACAATCAGCGGGTATTCGTGCTTGTTATTTTATTCAGTTCGGGTATCCAGGCGAAGAGTTCGAGGATATTCTCAGTACGGTTCGTCTGATTCGAGATACGTTGCCTGATGACATCGGCATTAGCGTCAGTAATCCCCTGCCAGGGACGAAATTCCATGAGATGGTGAAAGCCGAACTCGGCGAAAAAGATCACTGGGACGATAGCAACGATTTGGCGATGATGTTCCAAGGCACATACCAGACAGCTTTCTATCGAAAGCTTCATGAACTGCTTCACCGTGGTCTCGAGTTGTGGCGACGATCGGATGCTGAAGGGCAGCTTCTTTCCCAAGAGCTCGATAAAGAATGGAGCGAATTGGCTGCACGCGAAGCCTCATGCCGCAGTACCAGCCCAACTTCAGTTCGAAAGACCTATGTTTCGGTGCAGGCGCCTGACCTCACTCAACGCTGGAACTGAATCATGAGTGACGTTCTTCTCACTCACGGCTACTTCCTCTATGAGGATGAAAAGGAGCGGCAGATCATGAGGCCGTATCCAACTCTGGGACTGCTGTATATTTCCGCATACTTGCGAAAGCAGGGTTTCGAAGTCGACGTCTTTGACAGCACTTTTGCATCGAGAGATGAATTTGTAACACGGCTCGAAGCGAGGCGAAGCAGCGTATTAGGTGTCTACACCAATCTCATGACCCGTGGCTCGGTTTTGGACATCATCGCGAAGGCACGAGAGAAGGGCTGGACTGTGATTGTCGGCGGCCCTGAATCGGCAAATTACCCGGCCGAGTATCTTCAGCACGGCGCAGATGTCGTGGTGGTCGGTGAAGGCGAATTGACGATGGCTGAACTGCTACCCGCGTTGAGTGCGCACGGACCGCACCGTCTCCACGACATCCCGGGTACTGTGTTCAAAGACGAGACTGGTCGGATTGTTACTAATCCGGCAAGGGCCCAAATTGAGCACCTCGATTCCGTTCCTTGGCCGGACCGGGGACAGATCGACCAGCAGCGATATGTGGACGTCTGGCGGGCCCACCACGGTTCAGGTAGCGTGAACCTGATCACCGCGCGCGGATGTCCGTACAAGTGCTCGTGGTGCTCCCACGCAGTTTTCGGCTTTACGCACCGTCGCCGCAGTTACCTCGATTGTGCGAATGAAGTGGAGTGGATCCTGCAAGTCTATCGTCCGGATCAGCTCTGGTACGCCGACGATGTGTTCACAATCCACCACGGCTGGCTCTTTTACTATGCGGCGGAGCTGAAACGGCGCGGTATCAGGATCCCATTCGAGACAATCTCGCGGGCGGATCGAATGATGAAGGAAGAAGTGCTCGAGACCCTAGCCGAGATGGGATGTTATCGGATCTGGATCGGCGCCGAGAGCGGAAGTCAACGTATTCTTGATGCTATGCGGCGCGGGGTTAAGGTCGAACAGGTTCACTGGGCGACCGAAGCGGCGCGCCGGCACGGCATTCAGGTCGGGATGTTCCTGATGTGGGGGTACGACGGCGAAGAACTTCAGGACATTCAGGCGACCATCGAAATGGTAAAGAAGTGCAGTCCGGATACTTTCTTGACAACGGTGTCGTACCCGATCATGAATACTGAGTACTTTCGGAAGGTTTCCGGACTGGTGACCTTGAACGGGACTTGGGCGGAATCAACTGATCGGGACTATTCAATTGCCAAGCGCCTGCCCAAAGCCTATTACGAACACGCCGACCGCTGGCTGAAAAACGAAGTGGCCGCGCATCGTTTACAGAAGCAGGATCCTGCAGGTTCCGCCGAACTCCAGCGGGACGCCGATATCGCGCACGCTGCGCTGCTACGTTGGTCCTCAGCCGAAGACGTACATTGCACAGAGATTCATCCCTAACACCATCAAAAGATCTGCGCTGGCAATTAACGTGTCCCAGGTGCGGCTGGACACTTGATCCCGAAGCTGACGAGTCCGAAGTACGATGTGCCAAATGCCGCGGCCTGTATCTCTGTATCGCGGGCATTTGGCGTCTCCTTACACCAGAGCAGCATTTAGCGTTTGACCATTTTGTCAACGATTACACAAAGATCCGGCTGGCAGAAGGGCGCGGATCTGAAGATCCCGATTTTTATCGCCGGTTGCCGAAATGTGATCCCCGTCATCCTCTCGCATGGCAATGGCGGTTTCACGAACAGACGCTTCGCTGTTTAACCGAGCGTATCCTGCCGCGCTTGGGGCCGAACCTGAGAATCCTGGACCTCGGGGCTGGCATAGGATGGCTGAGCAACCAACTTGCTACACGGGGCCATCATCCGTGTGCGATCGACCTCACGATAGACGAGCGAGACGGCTTGGCGGCCGGACGCCATTATGCGTCTGATTGGCCCAGAATCCAAGCTGATTTCGATCACATTCCGCTTTTGGCCAACTCGGTCGATTGCGTGATCTACAATGCAAGCCTGCACTACAGTACTGATTACAGGAACACTCTTGCCGAGGCGTTGCGGGTGCTGCGTCCAAATGGGTTCATCGTCGTGCTGGAAAGTCCGGTTTACAAGAACATCGACAGCGGGCGCAGAATGGTTGCCGAACGGCACGCTCACTTCGAACGGCGATTTGGAACTCGTTCGGACGCGATCCGCAGCATCGAATATCTGACGTGGGACATACTGGCGCAGCTGGGCCGCGAATTAGAATTGACCTGGCTGCGCTTCTACCCTTGGTATGGCTTCAGATGGGCGATGCGCCCTTGGATTGCGCGACTTAAGCGTAAGCGCGAGCCGAGTCGCTTCCCGATTCTCCTGGCACGGAAAACCGGAGCAAACTAAAACACGTGCAGCCGAACAATCTCGGCTTCGATAGCATAGCCGAACTCTACGATCAAAGCTTTACGCATTCACGAACCGGTTCTTTGATGCGTATGGCCGTGCGAAGGCGTTTGGATGCTCGTTTTCGTAGCGGCCATCGCATTCTTGAATTGAATTGCGGGACAGGCGAAGATGCCATCTACATGGCCAAACGCGGCATGGAAGTTTTGGCCACCGAT
>JAFAUR010000703.1 GCA_019243205.1 Acidobacteriaceae bacterium
TGGAAACGCCCGCGATAGCGACGTAGGCGGCCATCACCGCTCCCGAGACGTGCGCCATACCGCTTACCATCACTGTGAACAACTCTGATTGCGTCATTCCAGCGAGAAACGGCCGGATGGTTACGGGCGCTTCGGTCTGGCCCATCACGATGCTTGCTGCTACGCACGTCGATTCGGCGCCGCTCGTTCGCATGAAGTGCTGCATGAAGATCGCCATACCTCTGACGAAGACCTGCATGATGCCGAGATAGTACAGGATGCCGAACAACGAGCAGATGAATATGACGATCGGAAGAACCTGGAATGCGAAGATGACGCCGAACTGGGGAGTCTTCACACCGAGCTTATCACCGAAGACAAACGTTGATCCAGCCGTTGTGTCATTCAAGAGAGCGTTCACAAACAGGCTGACATCGTAGAAGATCTGCCCGAAAGGCGTCTTCAAAACCAGGAATGCAAAAGCAAACTGCAACGAGATTCCCCAGAGAACGACGCGCTTTTGGATCGCCGCGCGATTCGTGGAGAAGAGATAGGCGGAGGCAAGAATCGCAACCAAGCCGATCAGGCCTTGCAGTCTCGCCATCGCACGGTCGCCTAGCTGACGACTTCGAGTATCAGGTCGCGCTCATCAACGGACTGCTGGGAGATCTTGAAAGCATCTTCTACAAGCTCCGCCGCTTCTTCCAGATGCTCGTCGCTCGTGTAGTAGATACGGCACAGAATACTGCCGGGGTCGATCTTCTGTCCTACTTTGACTTCAAGGATCACACCCACGGCAGGATCAATCGAATCTTCCTTCGTCGCTCTTCCAGCTCCGATCATCATCGATGCCTGGCCGATGAGTTCCGCATCGATGCCGCTCACGTAACCGCCACGGCTCGTGGTGATCTCCTGCGCCCCTGTGGCGTTCGGCAGTAATTCAAAGCGGTCCAAAACTTGAGGATTGCCGCCTTGTGCCGCGATCACTTCTTTGAACTTGCGATACCCGGAGCTGTCCAGCAGCCGCGCCTGCGCGACTTCGCGGGCCTCGTCGAGAGTCTTCGTGATCTTGCCGAGGAAGATCATGCGCGCTGCCAGCTCGAGCGAAATTCGCGTGAGATCCGATGGCCCGGCGTTCTGCAGCGTCTGCGAAACTTCCATTACTTCAAGCGCATTTCCAATCGCGTATCCAAGCGGCTGATTCATGTCGGTTATCAAAGCTTGTACGCGTTTGTCCAGCCGCCGCCCGATGCCGACCATCATTTGCGCAAGCCGGCGAGCCTCGACCTGTTTCTTGATGAGGGCACCCGAACCGACTTTGACGTCCAGCACCAGCGCGTCCAGACCGACCGCAAGCTTCTTGGACATGATGGAGCTGGCGATCAGGGGAGCGGATTCAACCGTTGCAGTCGTATCCCGCAACGCGTACAGCTTTCCGTCCGCCGGTGCAACCTCGGCCGTCTGCCCGATAAAAGCCAGCTTATGCTCCGCCAGTTGATTCCGAAATTCTTCTAGAGTCAGGTCGGTCCGAAATCCCGGAATGGACTCTAGTTTGTCCAGTGTGCCCCCGGTATGGCCGAGAGCGCGTCCGGAGATCATCGGGACTACTACGCCGGCCGCCGCCGCAATTGGTGCCGCGATCAGGCTGGTTTTGTCGCCTACTCCGCCCGTAGAATGTTTGTCGACTTTAACGCCGGGAACAGATGATAAATCGACCTGCGATCCGGAATTCATCATCTGTTCCGTCATCGCGCTTACTTCCCGATCGGACATTCCAGAGAAAAAAACAGCCATTAGAAACGCCGATATCTGGTAATCGGGAATTTCACCGCGTGTGTAGCCATCAACAAGGAAGGCCAGTTCTTCCGGGGAAAGCTCCTCTCCATCCCGCTTGCGATGAATTAGGTCGACAGTACGCATTTTCGAATAAACAAGCGTAGCATTCCATCTGTAAAGTTTTTGCTGTTCTTGTATTTACGGGGAGCGTCCCAGGTGGTAAGATTCCAAATCCGGCAAGGGGGAAAGAGCAAGAATGGCAGCAATTTCTCACGCTCCCGGTCAGGCTTCCACGCCGGGCACCGCGCGAATCATGGTCAACACCTTTGACGGAACACGGCGGCTGATGCCGCCCGGCACGCCCACGCTCATCACAGTCCGCGATGGATGGGGCACTCAGCAGCAGTAGACGCGGCCCGGACCATCCGTCGACCTTGAGGGGCTTCAGGTTTATGGCAATAGCGGTGACAATTACACGGTTATCGCGTCCATCGGAGGATACAAACAGGCCGGCTTCTATCCAGTACCCGTCAGCGTTACAGTGCATTAGGTGGTGAACCTGATGCTACTTCCCCACAACGGCACCTTTCACTTTGCCGGAGCCAAATGGGCGAATGTCGTCGAGCGGTACCCGAAGCTGGCGACCGTCCTGCAAAACAGCACTACGGCCGATATAAGTCAAATCTACTATTTGCTCATCGAGAACTCCCCTTCGCAGTTAGCCTGTTTGAACATTTCGGCAGCGATGACGCAGATCTTTCTTCCGCAGGGGACGCCGCTTGACTACCTGAAGCAGATCGAACTCGATGATCTTCGGCCTGACCGCTTCTTTGGCTGGGCCAGCCCCGCGTTCGTGCAGCAGGCGCGGATGGCGACGTCGCAAAAAGAATTCTCCGAGCAGCCCGAAATCGATCTTCTCCTCCATACGGATCCGAAGTATGGGCGCGCAACGTCGAGTTTCAAGCAGATCCAGTTCGGCGAAGCGAACGTTCAGCTCACCTTCCACGAAAACGTCACGAAACAGATTGGTGGAGAACCGTGCATAATCGTCGAGCCGGATAGCGACTATTACAAAGATCCTGGGGCCCACGCCCTTCTGGAGGTTATACCGAACGCCCTTACCGGGACTCTTTCCGACCCGAAAGTCGTATATGTGCTCCGCTGGATTGCCGGCCAGCGCGCGGGCATCCCGGAGTTCGATCCGCTCTACACGATTGAATGAAGCTCACCCCGCTGAGGCGGCACTCAGATCCCGGTACAGCCAAGCCTTCGCCAATCTCAATTCACGATGAACCGTCGCTGGAGAGATTTCCAGCACGTTGGCTGCTTCCTCGTAGGTCAGTCCGCCGAAAAACAGCAGCTCGATCAGGCTCGCTTTTCGTTGGTCCAGGGCAGCCAGCCTTTCGAGCGCGTCATCTACTTCGATAACGTCGGGCGAAAGATCCGCGCCCACCATCACCGCCTCATCTAAAGGAATCTTCACTGCGCCGCCGCCGCGCTTCACCCGTTTCTGCGATTTCGCATGATCGACCAGAATATTGCGCATGACCTTTGCGGCCACGGCATAGAAATGCCGTCGGTCCTGCCACGCAAGATCCGCATGGATCAGTTTCAGATAGACTTCGTGGACCAGGGCAGTGGCACGTAATGTGTGATCCGGACGCTCAGAGCGCAAGCATCTGGACGCAAGCGATCGCAGCTGATCGTATACAATCGGCATCAGCTTGTCGAGAGCCTGTTTGTCCCCTACATTCAAATCGTGCAGGAGACGGGTAACAGCTTCCCGCAAATCGGGACTGATTCCAGCGCTTTCCGGCTGCTCTTCGCCCACCCTCTATAATGTCCGTGTACCCCAGTATACGCACGAGTTTGCAACCTAACGTTTACGGAGGGCACAAGTGCGATGGAATCCGTTCGCGCGTCTTCTATAAGTGAACGGTGGCGTCGTGTGGAAAGCGTTTTCCATGACGCACTGGCGCTCGATGACGAATCCCGGCCGGCATTTCTGGATGAAGCGTGCGGTGCTGACGCTGAACTCAGGGAGGAAGTGGAATCGCTTCTTGGTGCCGCTGCGGTTTCCGATCAGATCCTGGAAGGAGCGGTGGGCCGGGCTGCGAACGACCTTGTAAATTCTCCATCTGGCCTTCCGCCCGGGACGCGGCTCGACCATTACGAAGTCATCGAAAAGATCGGCTCGGGGGGCATGGGCCAGGTGTACGTGGCTGAAGATCTGCGGCTCCGGCGTCGAGTCGCGATCAAAGTGCTGCCACCGGAATTGACCCGGGATTCCGCCGCTTTGGAACGGCTACGGGCTGAAGCCCAGGCCGCTTCCGCGCTTAATCATCCGAACATCCTCACCATCTATGAATTCGTCGAGTTTGAGAATTCTCAGTTCATCGTTACGGAGTTTATCGAAGGCCGCACGCTGAGGCAATTCCTCGCCGACGGCGCACTTTCGCTGGACGAGAGTATTGATATAGCGTTGCAGATCGCCGCGGCCTTATCCGCCGCACATGCTTCCGGAATCGTTCATCGCGACATCAAGCCCGAAAACGTGATTGCCCGATCCGATCGCGTAGTCAAGGTGCTGGACTTCGGCATCGCGAAGTTAATGGAGACCGGCGATTCAGGGCAAACAGCCAAACTCGACCTGACCGGTCCCGGCACGCTCATCGGAACTCCCAAGTACATGTCGCCGGAACAGGCGCGAGGATTGCTTGTTGACGCCAGAACAGACGTCTTCAGTTTCGGCGCGGTGGTCTATGAAATGCTTTCCGGCCGCGCTCCTTTCAGTGGCGAGACCCGCAGTGACATCATCGCTGAGATTCTGAAGACCAATCCACCTCCGGTGATGTCATTCGCACATCGCGTGCCCAAGCAAATCGCGGCCCTGGTAACAAAGTGTCTGGAAAAGGACCGGAACGCACGCTATCAGTCAATGGCGGATGTCGCGGCCGATCTGCAAGCCATCAAGAGGAAAACTGAATTTCAGTCCCAACTGAAAACGGCACGACTCGACCGGCACCCCGGCTTCGAAATCGGCGCCGTCACTGCAGCCGTGCTCATTCTTCTGGTGGCGGCGGCTTTCTTCGCGTATCGGAGATCGACAGGTCCCTCTCCGGCACTCCCGCGCGCTCCCACGCTCGCGGTCCTGCCATTCCGGAACATCAAGGGCGACCCGCAGGCCGACTTCCTTGGGTTTTCTCTTGCGGACGCGATCATTACCAAACTCGGGTACGTTAATTCTCTGAACGTCCGCCCATCCGGTTCCATTGAGAAATATCGTCAGGGTGAACTGAATCTGCAAAAGATCGCCGCCGATCTGAACGTCGACATGTTGCTCACCGGGGCGTTCGTCAAAGATGGGGACGATCTGCGCATCAACACGCAGTTAGTCCGGGTGAATCCCAGCGCTATGCTTTCGCAGAACACCTTCCATGTTAAATACGACGAGCTGCGAACGGTGCAGGATCGCATTGCCCAGGTTCTGATAAAGGAGCTCCAACTGCAGCTGTCCCCGACCGAACAGGCGCATCTCATCTCCGACGCTCCCGTGAACAGCCTGGCGTACGAGTACTATCTGCGTGGGGTCGACCTTTATTCAATCGGTGACTTCGCGCTTGCGATAAAAATGCTCGAGAAATCCGCTGCCATCGAGCCTGAGTATGCCCCTACTTGGGCCAGCCTGGGCCGGACACTGACGACCAACGGCTCGCTGCAGTTCGGTGGACGCGAGAGTTATCGGCGCGCCCAAGCCGCATACGAGAAAGCCATCGAGCTCAACCCCGCTTATCCGGAGCCGCGCATCTACATGGCGAATCTATTTACCGATACCGGTCGTGTAGAACAAGCGGTGCCTTTGTTGCGCGTCGCGCTCCAGAGCAGTCCCAACAACGCCGAAGCTCACTGGGAGTTGGGGTACGCGTACCGCTTCGGCGGCATGCTGGGGCCTTCACTCTCGGAATGCGAACGTGCTCGCGCGCTTGATCCGGACGTAAAGATAAATAGTTCCGCGATCAACACGTATCTGTATCTGGGGCAGTATCGTAAGTTTCTCGCCAGTCTTCCGGCAAACAACTCGAGTTACATTTTGTTTTATCGTGGCCTCGGCGAATATTACCAGAATCATCTGACCGAAGCTGCCGCTTACTTCGATCGAGCGTTCGATCTCGACGATTCTTTATTGCCGGCGCAGGTGGGGAGAGCGCTGAGGTTCGCGATTGCTCACCAGTATGCCCAGGGCATCGAGTTTTTGCGCGATACCGAGACACGAATCAATCAGAAAGGTGTCAGTGATGCGGAGTCGATGTACAAGGTGGCCCAAGCGTACACGGCTCTGGGCGATAAGACCTCTGCTCTTCGTATGTTGCAACGTAGCGTGGAGGGTGGCTTTTTCCCCTATTCCTACTTCGCTACGGATCCACTCCTCGCCCGTCTCCATGGCGACCCGCGGTTTGCGACCATCCTGAAGGAAGCGCAGGGCCGGCAGCGGCAATTTGAGTTGCGTTTCGGGGAAGATCGAGGCAGGATCGGCTAACAAAAAATCCGGGCGGAGAAACCGCAAGCTCTCCGCCCGGACGCTCCAGCAAAATAATCGGGTTTTACTTCTTCTTCCGATTTTTGAGACCCACCAATGCAAGTAAGGCGCCTAAGGAGCCCATCGCGAGGGTAGTCGGTTCCGGAACGGGCGATGCCAGGAAGCCGTTGACGTTTGTCCCATCAGAGAAGAATCCGACCAGCTGCCCTTTATCGTTGATGCCGTTGATCGTTGTTCCGGTAACATCGAAGGCCGGATTAGGGGACGCGTTTGGATCGTTCACCGTCTGGAACGTCTGGGAAAGAAGATTGAAGACGAAGCCGTTGGTTACGCCGTTTGGATCGACAAAAGTTCCAACCGCTTGTGTATTGCTGATTCCCAGAAAAGCCGTATTCGTTCCGTTCGGATCGTCGAACGTCATGTAGTTGCCGGCATTATCAATGAAGCCGTGTTGATTCCCATTGGCGTCAGCGAAGAACCCGGAAATCAGACCGTTATTGTTGATGCCGGTTGCCGTGCTGCTTGTCGCGCCATTCGGTCCCACGGGTGCGAACGAACTGCCGGGGATACTGTACGTGTATCCGTGCGGGACTCCGTTCGCGTCCTGATAAAAGCCGACCGCCAGGTTGACATCGTTAACGCCTAGCAACTGATTGACCGTTCCGCCTCCGGTATTGGGATTGACGACCTGCACGAAGCTGCCACTGCCCTGTTTGTAGAAACCGAAATTATTGCCATCTGCATCTGCCCAAAACCCGACCGTCGTTCCGTTATTGTTCAGACCCGTCACCTGAGTCTGGACAGAATTCGTAAAGTTCTCGTTCGTGTAATTCCCCTGGCCATAAGGCGGGGCCAGCGTATAGCCCTTGTTCGGATGATCGGTTGCCCCGCTTCCGTAATATCCTGCTATCTCACCGGCGTTGTTCACGCCCAGCAACTGATTGAACGTTGGATCCGTGTTGTTGTTCAGAGTTTGAAAGTTGTAGGTTGTATCTGCTCTTGCTGCCGGAACGGTAAAAAGTATCGCTAAAGCAAAAGCAGCCGAGAAGTAAGCTGCGATTCGTTTCATTTGTTCGCCCTCATGTCGTGTGTCGGTGAGCATTACTGCGCTCACCGAGATAAGCGACAGAGCGAGTTAGATCACCTCACGGCAGGCAATATTTCTGGCGTGCGATCAGAATTGGGCCGGAAGCTCAGAGGCCCGAACGCGTAATCCGACGTAGAAGGAACCGAAGAGCGCGTAGACGGCACTTACTTCGTCAAAACGCATCTCGTAAATCAGCTTCTTAAAAACCAGCGGATCATCCGCGAAAAGGTCTACTCCCCATTCCCAATCATCGAAGCCGATTGAACCGGTAATGATCTGGCGAACGCAGTCCGCGTACCGGCGCCCGATGGTACCGTGCTCGTGCATCATACGCTGCCGCTCTGCCATTGGCACCTGGTACCAGTTTTTCTGTTCATCACGCTTCCGATCCATCGGGTAGAAGCAGATATATTTCGCCTCCGGAATTGCCGGGAAAAGCCGGGGAGACATGGCGGCACCCTGGCGCCCTACGACCTCAGCGATGCTTTTTTGCCAATCGGGCGAATACGGCTCCAACCCGCGTTCCTGCAGTTGAGCGTAGGTCTTCGCCGATGACTCGTATAAACCGAGTTCCACCACCGAAAGATACGAATGTACTGGCTGCAGATATTCGGACAACTCCAGATCGTCAATCTCGCGCTCCGCCGCATGCAAGTCCGCAACGGAATCCCGGAAATGCAGAAAAAGAAGATCCCCCTTGTGTCCCACGAGCGAATACAGCGCGGATTGGTTCGGGTGGCCGTTCGCGGACCCTGCTTCCAGCCGGGTTAGAACCGTGCTCGCCTCCAAAAGTACCCGCTCGCGAACTGAATCGGTGGCCGTGCGCCATTGATTCCGGTTCCATCTGAACATCTGGTGCAGGACCCATGAGCCCTCCAGTGTCAATGGAACTGCAGGTAGATCACCCAACGCGAACCTCCCACTCGGCCGCGGGCAGCGCCGGCATATCGTGCTGAAACCGTCCTTCGAAGATGTCTCTGAACATGCTCAGTATCTCCTCATGAATCAGCCCATTGTCGGCCACAAGATATCTTCCGTGAAGGTCGATCGGTTCTCCTTGCATTCCGGATGTTATCCCGCCCGCCTCCTGGACCAGCAAAATGCCCGCTGCCATGTCCCACGGATTGAGTCCGAATTCCCAAAATGCTTCCAGCCGCCCACAAGCCGTATAAGCCAGATCCAAAGCCGCCGATCCGCCACGTCTCACACCATGTGTCGCCATTGCGAGTTGATAGTAGAAGTGAATGTTGACGTTCAGATGACGCTTACGGCTCGGAAAGCCGGTCGATACCAGGGCATCATTCAATGAGCTTGCTTTGCTGACACGAATGGGCGCACCATTCAGCCGGGCGCCTGCTCCGCGTTCCGCTGCGAAAAGCTCTCTGTTCAGTGGATCAAAAATCACTCCCGTTATCACCTCTCCTTCACGGGCTAGCGCCAACGTGACGTTCCATTGTGGGTATCCATGCGCGAAGTTGGTGGTTCCGTCCAGCGGATCCACGTACCATCGCAATCTGGATTGCATTTCCGCCCGGCCCCCTTCCTCTGCCACAATCCCATGGTCGGGAAATCGCTCGCGTAGCCGTTTCATGATCAGGGTTTCGCTCGCTCGATCCGCGGCTGTCACAAGGTCGAAGTCGCCTTTCAATTCGAAATCCACACCGCGGTGGGCCATCAGCACCTGTCCTGCCTCGCGAGCGATCTCGATTGCCGCATCCAGATAATTCCCCATACAATTTCAGTTCAACATAGGGCCCATTCAATTCCCCGGCACACCCGCGCTAAGATTCCCAGCATGACCTGGCACGTGAAAGCCATCTTGTCGGACAGTCACTTCTGGATACCCGTCATCGTCTTGTTAATCGGCATTCTTCTGCTGATCCTGTTGAGCTAACGTGCGGACAACGGTACCGGAAAGAGTGATCACGAGAAGCGGCATCTCCGTGCACACGGTCGGGGTTGTCTCGGGGCTCGCCGCCGGAGCATGGCTTGGCAGCGCGGAAGCTCCCACGAAGCTGGTGTCGGCCGGTTACTCGCCCGCCATCATCTCGCTTTGCATGGTTTCGGGAGTCTTCGTAGCCCGCTGGACTCTCCCGACCCTAATGAAGGGCACGAGCTTTGTCCTGAAGGACACGCTCAACAAAGCTCACCTCATCGTCTGGGGCATCATTGCTGGCGCCCTTTGGGCCGTCGCGAATACATTGACGGTGTTTGCCATCCGTGATGTCGGCCTGTCCATTGCGTTTCCGCTCTGGAATACGAACTCCCTGGTCGGCATCTTGTGGGGATGGCTTCTGTTCGGTGAATTGCGAGGTGGCGGAATCCGAACAGCGGGAAAAGTGCTCGGCGGCACACTCGCCATCCTCATCGGAACCGTCATTCTGACGCTCGCATCGGTGCACTCTCAAAGCGCAGGCTTGAGGCATCCGCTTGCCGGGGTTCTCGCAGCACTCGGTGCCAGCCTGCTTTGGGGCACCATGTACGTTCCTTATCGTAAGGCGTACTTAAGCGGGATGAATCCGCTCTCATTTGTCACTGTCTTCACTTTTGGTGAACTGGGGACCATGATCACTATCGCCCTCGTCTCCAGCCGCGGGCTTCAGCCGCTGCTCGCAGATCTCCATCGCCTCCGTCCTTCCGTTTTCTGGCTCTTTCTCGGTGGTTTCTGCTGGGTCATTGGCGACCTGTTCCAGCATTTTGCGACGAAGTACATCGGCATCAGCCGGGGCATTCCGCTTTCGAACACCAACCAGTTCTGGGGACTCGCCTGGGGGGCACTGGTCTTCGGAGAACTCGCCGGCCTGGAGCGTGTAAACCAAGTCGCCATCGTGCTTGCTTCTTTTCTGACGCTTGCGGGAGCTGTCGCTATCGGCGCAGCTGTCGCCAAAACAGGAGAGGTCGCGTCTTCGCATGGGGCGATTGCTCGTGAAGCGCAGCGTTACCGTTTAAACTACGACGCGGCTGTCGCATCGCAATCGGGAGCGAGCGACACCGCACAAGCGGGCCGGACACGCTCCTGGTGGGACGTGCTCATCGTAGCCGCGGCTGTCGCCATTTTCGGCCTGTTGTGGCGCGGTACGGTAGCCCCGCCGTTGCAAATGAACGTGGGTTGGATTGCCGCGCTCCTGGTCGTGCTATTTTCGGTGCTCGCAGGAGCGGGATGGCTGCTCTGGCGCTGTACCCGCTTCTGTTAGCGGTCTCAAGGCTCGTAGTAGCCGCTGCGGGCCGAAACGCGTAACGATGGATTCCTTGTCTGCACGCTCACGGTGTGGAACAAACGTGGCTGTTCTTTAACGTCGCGAGGATAGAAACCGATCATATACTGCGTCCGGAGTTCCTGCAAGATCTCAGCGAAGACTTTATCCAGTTGCCCGAACGTCTCCGGATAGAAAATCCGGCCGCCGGTAGAGGCCGCAAGCGTCGCAAGCGCATGCTCGCCGCCGATATTGCGCCCCGCATCGGCTACGATCGGCACAACTACAATCGGGTAGAGGACAACATCCGACCGCTGCGCTGCCGCCAGGGCGTCACCATACTTCTTGAAACTTGTTGTGTCTCCACCGTCCGTAACCACCACCATCACGTGCCGACCTTCCCGTTCCGTTAGCGAGTCGCTCGCCAGGTAAATAGCGTCGTACAAGCTCGTCCCACCCTCGCCATGCAACGCGTGCAAAGCGTGTTCAGCCCGTTTCGCGCTTCGCGAAAAATCCGCCTCCAGGTTTGTTCGCCAGTTAAAGCTGAATAAGGCAAACGCGTCCTGCGGGTTGCCTGCGCCCAGCAGCGCGGGAATGAATCGCATGACGGAATCGATCTCGTAATGGAGATCCTTCTGCGTGCTGCCACTCGTGTCAATCATCACCGCGACCGAAAGTGGCAGCGATGTGTTGCGCTCGAACACCGCGATCTCCTGCGGAACGTCCGAATCCGAAATGCGAAAGTCCTCTTTGCCGAGGTTGGTCACAAGTACTCCTGCCTGATCTCGAATTGAGACCAGCAGCCGGACCAGGTTCACCTTTATCGAGAAGGTAGGCGGTTGGCCCGGAGCGGAGGGAGGTTTCGTTTCCGGCTGTTGTTGCCCGCTTTGCGGGATCGGACTTGCAGGGCGGAACTGTCCCCAAGCGCAGACCGCCAAAAAACAGGCAAACCCGAAAATCAGAAAGCGTCGAAACTCAACTCGCATGCATGCCGGGTGAAACAGGAAGCAGCCGTTCGTCCCACTCGCCTTCCACCCAAACCGCGCCGTCTTCGAAAAACTCTTTTTTCCAAATCGGAACTTCACGCTTCAGCCGGTCGATGGCGAGCAAGGCGGCTTCAAAAGCAGGCCGCCTGTGGGGTGCGGTCGTAACGATCGCGACGCTCGCGTCCCCTATTTGCAGATTCCCCAGCCGGTGCACAATTCCGATCTGGCCTAGCGAAAACTGCTGGACGATCTCGAGCCCGATCCGCTTCATGCCGGCGAGCGCCATCGGTTCATAGCATTCGTACTCCAGATACCGGGTTTTTCGCCCTTTCGTGTTATTGCGCACCACGCCTTCGAAGATCACCACGGCGCCATCCTCCGGCCGCTGCAACGCGCGAGCCAGATCGGCGGAAACGAGAGGCTCTCGCGTTAGCGAAAACATGTGTTCGCGCCCACCCGTTTCGCCATCTCTCGATCCACCGCTGACGGGCGGCAGAAATGCAATTTCGTCGTTCTCCGTCAACGCCGTTCCCGGAGATGCAAATTCGCGATTCCTTGCAAATAGGATGGACGAACGCCTGCCACGCAGAGTTTCCAGACGGTCGGAATATCGTTGGAATACGGATTCAAGCGTCGATCCGGGCGGTACGTCCACCTGCTCCTCGGAGTGTCCAACCAGGTCCCGCAGGATGCCGAAGAACAGCACCGTTATCCGCATAGCCAAATCCTAACAGGCCATTCCCGGCATGTTGAACTAGCGATCTCGATCTGGTTGAGCCAGGAAGAGTAGGTTGGGGTGGAGTGAAACCGGACCTAGGAGTTTCGCCGCCAATAGCCGCTCCTTGTCCGAGCCGTAACAACAATAACAACAACGGCGCCATAGCGCCAATCGTGTGGTATGTCGGAAGACATGCAATCAGGAGCGTTGGAACCGCCATCAGCAGTACCGATAACGTGAACGTTGTTTTGCGTTCAATACGATCGCTTAACTGGCCAATAAATTGGCCTCCTACGGGGCGCGCGACATAGCCAGCGGCAAAGATGCCAAATGTATGTGCTTCCCGAACCCATGGCGGAAGATCGGCTGGAAAGAACGTAGGCGTTCCGCGGCCCATTGTGTTCGCAATGCCCCTGTTCATGAGGAGGAATTGGAAGAGGATGGAACAGGTGGCACACACCCTCCCCTATGACCTCACAATTTCCGACGATAGGTCGGTGTTGAAGGAACGCAGCGCCTCGATCTCGGTCCCAACGGCTAGTGCTCGGTGGGGCGAAGAGCCCCACGGTGCTCCGGGACGCTGTGTCAGCGGTTGCGAAGGCCCTTCCTAACGCTCGCAGTCAGTTTCTGGCAGGCCAAGATCACAACTTGTCGGCAGCGATCGTTGCACCTCTCGTCGTCGATTTCTTTAATCAAAGATGAACCAAGACTGTTCCGGCGAAGAAAATC
>JAFAUR010000499.1 GCA_019243205.1 Acidobacteriaceae bacterium
CCTGAAAACCGAAATTGGGTCTGAGCTTGATACCCAGGGTTTGAGACAACAGGGCGATGCAACCAAACGCCGCAGACAAACCAGTTCGGCGCAAGACCAACGCTCTGGATCGGATGAGTGATCGAGAAGCAGCGCACCGCGACCCCATTCGGCTGGGTCGCGGCTTTCGTTTCTGGGCAAGATGGGCCTTGTGGAAGTGGTTTGGAAGCACATACTGATCCGCCGGAGATCGGCGAATCACATCCGGCCGAGTTCCACTTTCACGGCGTTTTTGATACCGGTTCTGGTGGGAACCAGACGGTTCGCTCACGCTAGTCTGCAGCGCGGGAATCGCACTCTAGAAGCTGTTGGGCATGGATCGTTTCAACGACGATACGATCCGCAATTCATTTCGCGCTTTCGCCACGGGCGAAGTCCAGCTCCTCTAGAACTTGATTGCTCTGCGGGAATCTCGGAGGGCTAATCTGACTTCACTCCGCATTCTGACGATACCTGGGGGGCTAATGATGCAAAAGGAACGCCGCATAGATTTCGGCAAGTTTGATGCCTGATTTGACGATCGGCAGCGGAGGGATTGCGGGCATCCACGCTGCAACTGGAACCTTGCATAAGGGTCAAGAACTCGTTGGTGCGTGCGGAATGCTAAGCTTTCGGCGACAGTTCTGATGCTGGTGATTCATGCAGGCTTTCGTGAACGGTGCCTTGTTTTGTGGGGTGAGTCCTCAATCGGCGACGATGTTTCCACTGAACCCAGTATGCATCCATTCAGCGCGAGCTATGAACAACTTGCGGGCAGCCTCGAAAGTCTGAGTGTCAAGGTCCCGCGTGTCGAGGCAGTGGATAACGAAGTTCTGCTGCCATCCTTCGACAGAATGCCTCTGCCATCAAGCCCGCTCTTAGGGAGGGACGCACATGAAACAAGACCAGCGAATCTGCGACCGTGGCAGGTGGAAACACTCTCCGTACGGGCTGTAGCGGCCTTGGAGTTTCTCTGCGTTGCTGTGGGAAGAGAAATGCTTCAACCCGGCATAATGGCCGGCGTCGACCTTGCGTATTGGGCGACAGCAATGCGATTTGCGGCGGCACTGGTAGCGAGGCAACAGTTCCTGCCGGATCTGGTGCGGGAGGATGGGCAGTTCTGCGCACGTTGGCGCGCGGTCTTTGTCGCGCGCGATCACGACCGGCTACATAGCCTGATAGCTGCCATGCCTCATGCGGCACGTGCGATCACGCCCGACGTTTCAGGTGCGATGCTGCTGACCGAATTTCTGGACTCACTTGTCGATGAGCTTGTTCGCTCATCTTCAAAAGCCGTCCAGCGATTCGGGCCAGGACTGCATGACCGCTGGATTGAAGCACTCCATAGTCCAAAGGCGAAGGTCACGGGAGCCGACGACGATCTCGAAGCATTTGAGGCGCAATTGCGCGCCTGGAGGCGTCCGGTTGCCCTTTCGAGCGCTGCTCCTTATCGCTTATGCTTTCGTCTAGAAGAGCCGGAGTCCGATGACAGGCCCTTGTGGCGAGTGCGATATTTTCTGCAGGCTCGCAGCGATCCGAGCCTTTTGATTCCGGCTGAATCCGTTTGGAAGCTGAAAGGGACCAAGCCTCCAGTCTGGGTCGAGGGCGATTTCAAGCCCCGCGAGCACCTGCTGTTTTCTCTGGGGCAGGCCTCGGCCATCTCGCCTCGCGTCGAAGAGAGCTTGCGTTCGGCAGCTCCGACACATTACGAACTCGACACGAATGGGGCATTCGAATTCTTGAACATCAGAGCCGGTGCACTCGAAGAGGCCGGCTTTGGTGTGATGCTGCCGGCCTGGTGGAGTCGGAAGGGGACTAGAACGCGGATCAGTGCCGGCGCACACGTGAAGAGTCCGTTCCACAAGGGGAGCGGACTCTCGCTCGACGAACTGCTGCAGTTCGAATGGCAAATCTCGATAGGCGGCGAAGAGGTGTCGCTGACGAAATTGCGCGCGCTGGCTGCCATGAAAGCTCCCTTGGTGAAGTTTCGAGGTCAGTGGGTGCAGATGAGCGCGGAGGAGATTCAGGCGGCGCTCGACTTCTGGAACAAGGGTACTGGCCAGATCACGGCGCGCGAGGCAGTGCGTATTGCTCTCGGGGCGGCCACGCTTCCTGGCTCGGTTGAGTTTGCCGGTGTCTCCGCGGAAGGCTGGATCGGCGATCTGATTCATCGCTTGGAAGGCCATACGCCGTTCGAAGAAACTCCTGTTCCCGAAGGTCTCCATGCGAAGCTCCGGCCCTACCAGGTTCGCGGATACTCGTGGCTCGCCTTCGTCCGCGAGTGGGGATTAGGAGCGTGTCTTGCCGACGATATGGGTCTCGGAAAGACGATCCAAACACTGGCTTTGATCCAGCGGGATCGCCGAGCCGGGGCAAGGCGCCCGGTGCTCCTGGTCTGCCCAACGTCGGTGGTCGGGAACTGGCAAAAAGAAACTGCGCGTTTCACGCCTGAGCTGTCTGTTATGGTTCATCACGGAGTCACACGGTCCAGGGGAGATGAGTTTGTGAAGCAGGCGTCCGCACACGCCATGGTTGTTTCCAGCTATTCGCTGCTGCATCGCGATTTCGAGCACTTGAAAGATGTGCCGTGGGCAGGAATCGTCCTCGATGAGGCGCAGAACATCAAGAACCCGGAAACCAAGCAGGCGGCCGCCGCCCGTTCGCTGAATGCCGACTATCGAATTGCTTTAACGGGCACACCGGTTGAGAACAACGTGGGCGATTTATGGTCGATGATGGAGTTCCTCAACCCCGGATTGCTGGGAAATCGCGCCGAATTCAAGCGCAACTTCTTTATGCCCATTCAGAGCGGGCGCGATCCCGAGGCGGCAGTTCGTCTGAAGAAGCTTACCGGGCCCTTTGTTCTTCGCCGTCTGAAGACAGACAAGTCGATCATTGACGATCTGCCCGAAAAGCAGGAGATGAAGGTCTTCTGCACTCTTACGAAAGAACAGGCATCGCTATACGCGGCGGTGGTGAAGGACTCAATGGATGCGATCAGGTCGGCGGAGGGTATCAAGCGCAAAGGAGTCGTACTCGCGACGATTACGCGGTTGAAGCAGGTCTGCAATCATCCGGCGCAATTGTTGCGCGACAATTCGCCACTCGAATCGCGTTCGGGCAAACTCAACCGACTCTCGGAGATGGTCGAAGAGGCGATGTCTGTCGGAGACCGCGTGTTGATTTTCTCTCAGTTTGCCGAAATGGGCTCGATGCTGCAGCAACACCTGCAGGAGACGTTCGGGCGCGAGACGCTTTTCCTGCACGGGGGTGTTCCGAAGAAGCAGCGCGACCAAATGGTAGAACGTTTTCAGGAGGAGAAAGATGGACCGCCGCTGTTCATTCTGTCGTTGAAGGCAGGCGGAACAGGATTGAATTTGACTCGCGCCAACCATGTATTTCATTTCGATCGCTGGTGGAATCCGGCAGTCGAAAATCAAGCGACAGACCGGGCGTTCCGGCTCGGCCAGACTAAGCATGTTCAAGTCCACAAGTTTGTATGCGCAGGTACCTTTGAGGAGAAGATCGATCAGATGATCGAGCAGAAGAAAGAAATTGCTGCGAATGTGGTCGGGACAGGCGAAGGATGGCTCACCGAACTCTCAACCTCACAATTGAAAGATCTGTTCGCGCTTCAAAGAGCGGCCGTGGCGGAGTAGAATGCCATTCGACAAATGGAACCGCTTTGAGGGTTTCCCTCCCGCGTCCCGTCCGCGTAATGTAACGGGCGGGATCAAGGCAACCTCGCAGCGCGGAGGATTTGCGCAAAGCTGGTGGGCCCGGCGATGGATTCAGGTTCTTGAGAGCTTTCACATTGGCTCACGACTGCAGCGCGGGCGTTCGTATGCGCGCAAGGGGCAAGTCGCTTCCATCAGCGTAAAGAAGGGCCTGATCGAAGGCTTGGTCCAGGGCTCGCGCCTCACCCCGTACAAGGTGATCATCAAAGTGCGCCCGCTGCAAGAATCGGAGTGGAAGCGGGTTGCCGAGCAACTTTCCAGTCAGGCAATTTTTGCTGCCAAACTGCTGGCCGGGGAAATGCCGCCGGAGATCGAACGCGTTTTCAGCGGCGCGGGGCTTTCTTTATTTCCGGAGTCGCTGGACGAAATCTCTAGCAGTTGCTCGTGCCCGGACTGGTCCAATCCCTGTAAGCACGTCGCAGCGGTTTATTATCTCGTTGGAGAAGCGTTTGATCGCGACCCGTTTTTGATTTTCCGGCTGCGCGGGATGGATCGGGAAGAATTCGCGGCCATACTCGGGGAAAGCCGCACGGAACGAACAGCGGTCGAAGAGCCTATCGCAGCCGCCCAGCCGGAGCCGCTGCCGGTTAATCCGGACGAGTTTTGGCACGCGAAAGGTCCCATTCCCGATCTGTCCGATGACCTTACTCTTCCAACAGTGCTCGCTGCTTTGCCGCGGCGATTGGGCAATTTACAATTCTGGCGTGGCGAGTTGCCGCTGTTAAAGGCACTTGAGCCTTCCTATGAAAACGGGTCGCGCCGCGGAGAACAGACATTCCTCGGTGAGCGAGTCACTAGGATCAGTTGACAAGTTGACACATGGCCGTCAGGACGGATCTATGCGGCCAGACGCACTCAGTTCCCGGATAGCGCGTTATCGATCCGGAATGCGCGACGGCGAGCCTACACGCACCTCTTGCACCTGGGCTCGTCTGAGAGTGGCGCAAAGGGAATAGAGAACTGTCCGAGTGGCCGCAGTCGTGCCCTCTCGAACGCTACACCGGAGGACCCGAAGCGGGCAATCTTCTTGAGGGTGCGTTGTAACATCCCAAAAAGGAAGTCGGAGTGTCATGAGCAACTGTTCCCGAAGCACGCCGCGGTCGAGATGGCGATTGAGAATCCTGCTTTCGGCCAAGTTCGGGTGGCCAACGAGCTGACCAAGCGGGGGCAGTTTGTTTCGCCCACCGGAGTACGCAGTGTTTGGGTCCGGAATGATTTACGAACGTTCGCCCGCCGCCTGAAGGCAATTGGAAGCACGTTAGGCACAAACCTCCGGCATGGTCTTGACCGAACAGCAAGTGCGCGCCATGGAAAAAGCCCAGCAGGAGAAGGAAGCGCACGGCGAGATCGAAACGGCTCACCCGGGCTACCTCGGCGCTCAGGACACTTATTATGTTGGCACCATCAA
>JAFAUR010000510.1 GCA_019243205.1 Acidobacteriaceae bacterium
CAGATCTCCAGTTGTCCGCCGATTCCCTTCGCCCGTTCGCGCATGTTTATCAACCCCCAGTGTCCGGCGCAGCCGCCGGCCTTCAAAAATTGGGGGTCGATACCTTTCCCATTGTCGCGAACCCGCAGCCGGAACGCTCGGTGCTCATACCGGATCTCGGCCTCAATCTCGCTCGCGTTGGCATGTTTGTAGGCGTTGCACAGCAATTCGCGCGCGATCCGGTACGCCTCATCCTGAATCAGCGGATTCAGGTTCGGCTGGCCGCTCAGGGCCTTCAAAGCGTAGGCGCGCTCGCCCTCCACCCGCACTCGAAACGTAGCCGTCTTTTGGCCATCCTGCAAGCCGGCCAGTTCTTTTCCGGTCAGCGTCAGCAGCTTCAGCAGGTTGCCTTGAACCGAGGGCTGGCTGCGCAAGCCTTGAATCGCCTCCCGGCCCTCAGCGATTGCCCCTTCCGCCGTTTCGATCGCCTGATCGAGTGTTCGACCTGCTTGTTCCGGTCGTCGGGAAAGGACGGTACGAGCCGTGTGCATTTGAACAAGCGAAGCCTGGAAGTTTTGCAGCAGCGTATCGTGCAGTTCGCGCGCGATGCGTGTGCGCTCGTCCAGGCGCACGGTGAACTCATGCTGGAGTTGCCGGACACGGAGTTGGTACACGAACCATGTCAACAGAAGCAGCGAAGTGATCCAAACGGCCCTGAATTGCCACGTATTCCACCAGACCGGCAGCACGCGAACCGCGAGGATCAATCCTGGTTCGGTCCAGCGGCCACGGTTGTCTTTCGACTGTACACGGAAATGATATTCCCCCGCCGGCAAGGTCGTGTAGGTGACGATCCGGCGCGTGGCCCCTACTTCGTTCCAGTCCGTCTCTAATGCTTCCAGTCGATACCGATACCAGCTTCTGGTCGGACGGGCGAAACTGAGCGCCGAGAATTCCAGCGTGAAGATGTTCTGCTCGTGTGACAGCGCCAATGCATCCGTGTAGGTAATCGACTTCCTCAACGGCGAGTTACCCCCGATTGGGACCGGATTGTTGAACAAACGGAAGTCGGTTAGGACCACCGGCGGCACGAAGGGGCTGTCGACCACCTTCTCGGGGTAGAACGCTGTGACTCCGTTCACGCCGCCAAAGAACATCTCCCCGCTGCCGCTCTTGTGATAACCGCTTTGGTCGCTGAATTCATCGCCGGCCAGGCCGTCATCGGAGTAATAGTTCTTGAATTCCCGCGTTCGCGGGTCGAACCTGGACAGCCCATCACCGGTGCTCAACCACAGGTTACCGGCTGAGTCTTCCAGGATGCCCTCAACGGCGTTGTTCGGCAAGCCGTCGCGCTGGTGGAAGGTTGTGAATTCTCCGGTATTCGGATCGAAACGATTCAACCCGTTTTGTGTCCCGGCCCACACTGTGCCCGCGTGATCCACGCAGAGAGCATTCACGCGGTTATTGCTGAGGCTGCCGCGGACCTTGGGATCGTTTTGATAGTCGACGATCTCACCCGTCCGGACATTTAGCCGCTGCAACCCCTTTGTGTAAGTACCCATCCAGATTGATCCATCCGCTCCCTCGGCGAGGACGCGATACCACCGGTTCTCTAGCGAACCGCTCTTCGGGCGAAAGACGGTGAACCGTCCCGTGCGGGAATCCAGGCGATTAAGACCATCGTCCGTGCCGGCCCAGACGCTGCCTTCATGATCGACGAGCAGCGACAGAACGAAGTCGTGGCTCAGGCTCGCCGCATTCTCTGGATCGTGCCGGTATGGCTTGAATCGCCCGGTCCTGCGATCGAAACGGTTCAGCCCTCCTCCCCACGTGCCGAACCACATATCGCCTGCACGATCTTCGGCGATAGCGTAAACGATTCCGCTTGTGATGCTTGCAGGATTGGCCGGGTCGGGCCGGTAGAACGCATATTGTCCGGTCTTCCGATCGAGCCGATTCAATTGCCCGGTACCAATCCAGAGAATCCCATGGCTGTCTTCAAACACGGATCGCGCATAGCTTTGATCCAAGCTGTTGGGATTGCCGGGTTCCTTCCGGTAAACGGTGAATGCTGGAGTCGCACTTGGAAACCGGTTCACGCCTCCACCATTCGTCCCCACCCAGATCCCGCCCTCGTGATCCTCCAAGAGAGAGAGAGCCTCATTGCTGTTCAGGCTGGTGGGATTAGGTGGATCGTTCCGATACCGTGTAAACCGCCTCAGCGTCCGGTCGAACTTGACCACACCGTCGGGATTGGTCGCCAGCCACAACATCCCGTGTTGGTCTTCAAGTATGTCCGAGCACCCACGCATGCCCGGCGCGTCTCGTCGCTCGTCGAAA
>JAFAUR010000524.1 GCA_019243205.1 Acidobacteriaceae bacterium
ATACGGCCGGCAACCTTTATCTCGCCAGCGGACAAGTCTTCATCTACAACAAGCAGCGCGAACAGATCGGGACCCTGGAAATCCCGGAGCGCCCCAGCAGCATGGCTTGGGGCGGACCCGACGGCAAAACCCTCTTTATTGGCGCACGCTCCTCCTTGTACGCGATAAGAGCCGTCAGTTCGGGCTCGGAAAGACGCTGAATCCCGGAATGACGCGGGACTCGGAACTTAGCGATCGCCGTTTGTAATGCACCTACTGATTCCATGACGGTTAACTGTTCTTTGGCGGATCAATACTGGGAAACGCCGTTGGGACCGGTGACGTGCAGCTAATCACGGCAGGTGGGCAACGGCTGAGCGAAACTGGTGTCAACGAACCATGGCAGCCGGTGACGCTCAACGCATTTGGTTTGGCGAAATGGCGGCGGCTTTGCGCTTGGCGTGGCGTCGAGACATGCCGTTCGAAGAAATGATCCGGCTGCGGGACGAGCTCGACGAAATGCTCCAGCAGATTCGCTCTAACCGGAATGTCCGTTCTCCTGTCGTTAGATGCTCCAAATGTGGGTATATCGGGGAAGGTGCCGCGCCTCATGTAACGGTTCGCCGATGATTCTCTCAGTTCGATTCGATATCGACGATGGCGACACGACGCGGGCTGTAGAGAAACAGCGGAAGCCATATCAAAAGACGCAGCGCCTGGATCTTAACGGCAAGCCAGCTGGCCCGAAAGTGGACCACCTTTCGCGGGCACACGGTCACTCGCATTAGCGTGCTACCAAGCTGCAGGAGCTTAGGTAGTCGTCGCCCGTATGTCGAGATCAGAGGATTCTGTCCGGATGACCGACGATCTGCTCGCAATCCGAAACTAAACGATAGGCCGTTTTGCGCGAGCTATGAATCTCCACTTTCCCAAACTTGGGCTTATTGCTGCACAAAACGTGGGGACGAAGTAGAGCTTCGCGCATCTCCCAGCAGACGACTTGTTCTTTACCAATTATGCTCGTCCTTGTATGACAATGCCGGGATGATGTATTGCGGCACCAGTTGGAGCCCTCAGCGGTACCATTTCGCGAATTCCCCGTAGCTTCCGCCGTTGATCGTAAGGACGAGGTCGAGGTGAGGAATCACCATTACAAGCTGGCCCCCATTCCCGCCCGCGCTGTACGCGCGGAAAACCCGGTCCCCGACGTGCAGGCGATTGATATGCCAGCCGAATCCATATTCATGCGGCGCGTCGTAATTGGTCTGCTGATCGAAGGTGGAATACTCAGTCGTGGATTGCTGTACCCAATCCTCACTCACGATACGCGTGGCGTGCCAGATGCCGCCGGAAAGATAGAGCTGACCGAGCTTGAGATCGTCGCGGGGCCGGAGATACAGCCCGCCGCCCATATAGGCTTCACCGGTCGGCATAAGATTCATATGATACGTGCCAAACTGAAGCGGGCGCGCCAGGTAACGATCGAACAATTCCGGGAGCCAAGAATTACTGGGCATGGGCGACGGCGCCGCCGACAAGGTTGAGGTCTGCGGAGCAATACACGGCGTGTGGACCGCCCGGTTCGCAGCCATCGGCAAATCCAGGGTGTATCTGTACCAGTCCGGCTGGGCGGTCTGGCTCTGCATGTTGTCCTCGTTGCCAGCTGAGGCGTCGTCGTTGTCGTCGCAGGCAAAGCCGGACGTCATAGTCATCAGCGCCTGTAGCGTTACATGATTCTTGCGCGCGTCCGGGTGGGCAAATGGCTTGTCGTCTGGGAAGAGCAGATAAATGGACGTCTCGGGGCTAAGATTGACGCCAAGCTCGCGCACGATACCGGCCAGGACTGGCGCGAACGTCTTCGAGGCGGAGCGCATATCGTGCGGCCGCTCTTTGTCAAAGCCGTGAAAATATTCTTCTAGGACCAGCTTGCCATGGCGTGCAATGAGCAAGCTGTCAATATCGACAGGATTGTCCGTGGCATCGGCAGTCAAAATCTTCTCGATTAAAGTTGCAATCGGCTTCTCAGAGATGCCGACGTCAGAAAGTGATGCCGTTGGCCAGCCGTCGCCAGCAATTGGTTCGGTGTATGTATATTTTGCGGTGTCCGGAGTACGAGC
>JAFAUR010000542.1 GCA_019243205.1 Acidobacteriaceae bacterium
GGGGGATCGGCGGCTCGGAGGAAAGCGCATGACAGCGCCAAAGCCGATGCTACGATGAGGGCGGTGTCGCGGAGCTTACGCCCTTTCTTCATCACCACGATATGCTGCTGGGCGGTGCTCTTCGCCGCGGCGAGGATCTATTCGGAGCAGCACCCTTCATCCCATTGGATCATGAGCGCTCTTTTTCCCGCGCTTGTGGTCGAAGTTCCGTTTTACTTAGCTGCCGGATTTGTCGCGACGCGGGAACGCTTTGCGGCGCTCGCGTCGAGGTTTGCGCAGGGAGGCGCTCTTTGGGCCAGCGCCCTGATGCCCTACTTAGTCTTTTCGCTGGTGACCGGTACCTTTGAGCGGAATGCGTTCTATCTGCTGGCCGGACTGTGCGCAGTGCTTTCTTTCTGGCATGCCGTCTTTCCGAGAAGGTTGGCGTACGATGCCGGATTTCTTGTGATCGCGGCGGCGCCGGTGGTGCTCAGAGTATTCGGACGCATTTATGTCTCGCCGACTCCGCAACTGCACGTGGACCTTCTTGGTCATCTGATGTGGATCCGGGTCGGAGCGCTCGCTTTACTGGTGATGCGCGAGTGGAATCCCGGCGGGTTCTCTTTCTGGCCGCATCCGCGCGAATGGAGGGTCGGGTTCGCGCTTTATGTAGCATTCTTGCTGCCTATCATCGCGGTGGCGATAGCCTTGCATGATGTTCAATTTGCTCCTCCGGGTTCGAATTGGCCGATTGCCCTTGCGACCGGTGCAGTGACGTTCTTCGGAATCCTGTGGGTCGTCGCCTGGAGTGAGGAACTGTTCTTTCGCGGCCTGATCGAGCGGGCGGCGCTGAATAGTTGGCAATCCCCGGCGGCGGCGGTGGCGGTATCGGCGCTGCTGTTTGGCTCCGTGCACCTTTGGTTTCATCAGTTCCCCAACTGGAGACGGGCGATTGTCGCCACGGTTCTGGGAGTGGCGTGCGGGATTGCCTACTGGCGTAGCGGGAGTGTTCGGGCGCCGATGGTGACGCACGCGCTCGTGGTTACCACGTGGCGGCTGTTTTTCCGGTAATCAGATCGCGTCGAGCGCAGCGCGACAGTCGGCTAGCAGGTCGCGCCAGTCTTCAATTCCGACCGAGATCCGAACCAGGCCTTCCCCAATACCGGCAGCGTCCAGATCGTGAGCGCTCCAGGCAGAGTGCGTGGTGCTGCGGGGATGGCAGGCGAGCGTTTCCACGCCACCGAGAGAAACGGCATTGCGTGCGAGGCGGAGGTGGCGCAAAAAGTTGAATGCAGCCGGTTTGCCGCCTTGCAGATCGATGGAAATCAGGCCGCCGGGGTAGGTGCACTGGTCGTGAAAGATGCGGACTTGCTCGGCATCTTCAAACAGAGTCGGGTAGTAAACCGTTCTGATCTTCGGATGACCATGCAGTTCCTCAGCGAGGCGTTGGGCGTTCTTACTCTGGCGGTTCATCCGGAGGATGACGGTTGGAAGTCGCGTATCGATAATCCAGCATTCATCCGGCTGAAGGATGTTGCCGAATAGACTCCGCTTGCTGCGAATTTTCGCCATGAGTGTGGGATCGCGCGTCAGGGCGACGCCACCGATCACGTCGCTGTAGCCGCCCAGGTACTTGGTCGCGGAGTATAGGCTGACGTCGGCGCCCAGAGCCAGAGGGTGCTGGAAGGCAGGGCCGAGAAAGGTGTTGTCGATCATAACCAGCGGGCGGCCGGCTTCACGCCCATTTTGCGAAACGAACCCAAACTCGGAGGCGGTTTGACAGGCCCGTTTGATGTCGGTCATGAGGACTGTAGGGTTGGCGGGAGTCTCGATCAGAACAACCTTGAGATTTCTCGCGCCCCTAATTGCGGCATCAATCGCCTGGCTGTCTCCGGCCGTGACGGGAATCCCGGCGATTCCGAAGGGCTCCAGGAAATTCTGGATCAGCGTCTGGGTACCTCCATAGATCGGGACGGTGTAGACGAGTGAATCGCCAGGGCTGAGAACAGCGAGGAGAGCCGTCATTATGGCGGCCATGCCGGAATTGAAAACAGCTGCGGCCTGGGCGCCGGGTTCGAGTGGAAGGATCTGATCCTCGAGGATCTGAGCGTTGGGGTGATTGAAGCGGGAATAAATTAGGTCAACACTTTCGCCGGGTGAGCGCTGGGCGCGACCGCCCAAGATTTCGAAGGCGCGTTCGGCGGCTTCCGGACTGGAAAAAACGTAGGTCGAGCTACGAAAGACGGCGGGACGGGCTGATCCGACCGATAGGCTGGGATCAAAACCGCGAGTCAGAACATCGGTTTCCGGCCGTAAGGCGGACGGGTGCTCGGAATGGGACACGGGAGGTCCTCCACACGGCAGTGTAGCGGATTAGAAAACCGTGACTGATTCTTCTAGAATTAGGATTGCTGTTTTCTGAAGCTTGCGAGACGTGGACCCTTTCGGGCGCCAGGGAGGTTGTTGCTTCAGGGGTCTTTCTATGAGGTTAGTCTCGCTTTGGTGGGAGTTGCCTCCCTGGCTTGATTCCAATATTAGAATATGGAATTACGGAACGCAAGCCTTTTCTCTACAAAAATCAAAATTTTTTCTCGGCTCTTCGGAATAGAGCCCTACCGGGCCGTATAGTTCGACTGCATAAATGAAGATAACCATTTTAGGATCTACAGGTTCGATTGGGATTAGCACGTTGGATGTCGTTCGTCAGCATGGCGACAGATTCACGATCCACGCTTTGGTAGCTGGAAGAAACGTGGAGGTACTAGCCTCCCAAATCCTGGAATTCCGACCAGCGGTGGCGGTTGTGGCTGACGAAGAGGCTTTACTAAAACTAACGCGTCATTTGGAAGCGCTTAAAGTTGGTCGCGAGTTATGGCCGGAACTGGCCGAAGGGGCGGCGGCCCGCATTGCGGCAGCAACTGCTCCTGAGGTGGACTTTGTGATGTCGGCAATCGTGGGGGTTGCCGGACTGCCCGCGACCTACGAAGCCATCAGATCGCGGAAGCGCGTGGGACTGGCGAACAAAGAAGTACTGGTAGCGAGCGGACGGATCGTCATGGATGCAGTCCGGAAGTACAAGGCGGAGATGATCCCGGTGGACAGCGAACATAACGGAGCCCACCAGTGCTTTCGGGCCGGGAGACGGGAGGACGTGACTCGGCTGCTTTTGACGGCTTCCGGAGGTCCGTTCCGCGAGACTGCTCGGGAAAAGCTTTGGGAGATCAGTCCGGAACAGGCGCTACGACATCCGACCTGGAAGATGGGGCCGCGGATCACGATCGATTCGGCGACGATGATGAACAAAGGCTTCGAGGTGATCGAGGCTTGCTGGCTGTTCGATCTGCCGCCAGTCAAGGTCGAGGTGGTGGTTCACCCGCAATCGTCAATTCACGCCATGGTGGAATACAACGACGGGAGTGTGATCGCGCAGATATCCGCCACTGACATGAGGATGCCGATTCAGTACGCGATGACCTATCCGGACCGTGAACGGGCGCCTGTGCCGCGGTTGGACTGGACGCAGGCGAGAACCTGGCACTTCGAGGCGCCTGATTTGGAGAAATTCCGGCTTTTGAAGCTGGCGTACGAAGCCCAGGAGCAGGGCGGCTCGGCGACGTGTACGCTGAATGCTGCGGACGAAGTTGCGGTAGAGGCGTTCCTCGCGGGCCGTATCCCGCTCCCGGCCATTGCGCAAACGGTAGAAGAAACGCTGGCCCAACAAGGAAGTCAAAAAGCGGAGACAATAGGGGACATCATCGAGATCGACTTGGCGTCTCGAGAGACCGCGAGGCGGGTACTGGCCGAATCGAAGTGGAGAGCGGCGAGCGGGCGTGCATAGGCTCTGGTTCGTTATGAACCGGACCGGCCGGAATCGCGTCGAATAAGTGTGGGCCGCCGCAGCGCGGTGACCGGTTTACGGGGATAGGAAGGTAACGAAAGAGTGGCGTTTTTGGGGCCGGTTTTCTGGGTTGTGATCCTGCTCGGGATCATGATCCTGGTCCATGAACTGGGACATTTTTGGGCAGCTCTCGCGGTCGGCGTTAAGGTCGAGACGTTTAGTATCGGTTTCGGTCCGCGGCTGTTCGGGTTCCGGCGGGGTGAGACGGATTTTCGGATTTCGGCCATTCCATTCGGCGGATACGTCCGGATGCTCGGGGAACAGCCTGGAGAAGAAGTATCGTCCGATCCGCGATCGTTCCAGGCCAAGGCACGCTGGCAGAGGGCGATTGTGATTATCGCCGGTCCCCTGATGAACGTCCTGCTGGCCGTCGGGCTCGTGACGGGTCTCTACATGTACGGCTTTCCCAAGGAGGTAGCCACCGGCAATACCGTCCTGAGCAGCATTGAGCCGAATTCTCCGGCGGCAAAGGCGGGGTTGCAGCAAGGAGATCGGATTGTGAAGATCGGCAGCATTCAGGATCCAAGCTGGCAAGATGTAGTCACCCAGGAAGCGCTGAATGCGAATTACTCCCTGCCGGTGACCGTGAAGCGAAAGGGCCAGGACGTAACGGTGACGGTGACGCCGCGAATGGACCCGAAAGAAGGAGTTGGCGTCGCCGGGTGGCGGGGAGACGTTCAAATCGGCGAAATTCTGAAGGGGTGGCCGGGCCAGACGGCAGGTCTCGAATCCGGCGATCTTTTGGTGAGCGTCAACGGCCAGCCCGTCGAGTCGGCTCTGACAGTGCAGAAAGCGATAATCCACTCGAACGGGAAGCCCGTCGAGTTCGAGCTTCTTCGCAATGGACAACTGAAGCAGTTGACGGTGACGCCGGTGGCGACCAATGCGCCCCAGATGCCCTGGCGGATCGGAGTGAATTTCCGCATGCCGATTCAGATGGTCAAACTGCGGGTAGGGCCGGCACTCGTCGAGTCTCTGCGTTTCAACCGGCAGAATGCCACGATGATCTTCCAGGTTCTGGGAAGCATTGTTGAGCGGCGGATGTCTCCGAAGACCCTGGCGGGGCCGATCGGAATAGCGCAGATGTCGAACGAGGCGGCGTCGGAAGGACCGTCGAGCTTTCTCGGGTTGATGGCAATTGTGAGCCTGAATCTGGCAATCTTCAATCTGCTGCCGATTCCGATTCTCGACGGTGGAACACTGCTCTTACTGATTGTCGAGATGCTGCTGCAGCGCGAAGTCAGCATGCAGGTGAAGGAGACGGTGTTCAAGCTGGGATTTGTGTTCCTGATGATGGTTGTCGTGTTTGTAATTTACAACGACATCAGCCGAATATTGACGCGCAGTTAGAGCGATCAGCTCAGGTGTAAAAGTCTGAACTAGACTTGGCGGACATTGCCCGTAACGTTCACGTTATCGGACACCCGGGCAGGCTCAGCGACGTGCCGTTCATTTGTCATTTTCCGGATCGGCGGCCATCCCGGACTTGGGTTAACGCGGTATCTGCTGCGCCGAGAAGCACGCTAGACATGGGCGTTATTAAGACTCTGCCCGAGGCCCTCAAATTAGTGATGGTCAAATCTTCGATACGGCGCGTTTTCCGCCTAAATGAAAGATCGCTGGCCGGATAAATCTTGGCGAATTCCTGAGGAACTCAGGTCCTCCCACTGGCAGGTGAACCTTCCTTGAAAAATGCTTGTATGTGCGACGCATTCGGCGCATACTTGCTGATCATCAGCGGTTTCGGGGACAGCATCGCGCCGCTACTGCTACTGTCACAGGTTTCCTAACGCGACGGGATCTTAAGAGAACCGCGTTGAAAGGAGACTGCATGCATCGAAGTCACGAAATCCATTTCCGTTCGAGCGCCGGCGCCATTTTGGCTGCGCTTGCGCTTTCAACCATTCCCGCCGTTATGGCTCAGTCTACTTCAGCCCCGGAATGGAGTTTAGTAACGATCACGACGATAAAGCCGGACACGCGATCAGAATACGAAGCCTGGCAAAAAGAAATCACGGCCGCTTACAAGAAGGCCGAAGTACCTTCCAGGGCGGTTCTGCAAACTGTGATGGGAAACCTGTTGGAATATGTTTCGGTATCTCCACTGACCCACTTCGGGAATCTGGATGGACCTTCGCCGATCGAACGAGCCTTAGGCAAAGAAGACGCAGCAGGCCTGATGCGCAAAGGCTCTGCTTACGTGACGTCAGTACAACGGCTCGCATCAAGGGCGCTCGATGATATGAGTATTCGCACGAAGACTTCGGAACCGAGCGAGTATGCGCTTGTCACGAGCATGCACCTAATCGCCGGGAAAGAATCAGAATTCAATGCATGGATGAAGAACGAGTATCTTCCGGCGATGAAGAAAGCCGAAGTGAAGAATTTCTGGGTAAGCCAGACGATGTTCGGCGGCGACCCGAATGAGCGAATTATGGTGCGGGTTATGAAGAACATGGCGGAATTCGATGCGGGTCCAGTGTTGAACAAGGCGTTGGGCGAAGAGGGTGCGCGCAAATTGAGAGCCAAGAGTGCGGGCATTGTTGATTCCGTGCACTTTTCGGTGCTGCACTATCGGACGGACTTGAGCTATGACATGATCACGCAGGCAGGACAGAAGACCGCATCCGCGAAGTAGGATGTGACTTCCGCCCTACTCGCATTCCCTCCAGTTTGTTTTGTGAAAGGCTGGACTTGGCGTGACGGACGCCGCACGTACAGTGTGGATTTCAGCATGTGATTGAAAGTCAGCGAGCCTGGTCGGTACTGATTTCATCGTCCGAGTCGCCGACGGCTCTCGCGTCGCTTTACCCATGCGGTGGTAGTCCGTGCGGTCTTAGAGCAATTGTGAAATGATGATCGCGAATAAGAAGTTGTATGCCGCTCGAATCAGAAACTGGGGAATCGAAGGAGACTGTAACGAAAACTGTGTAAATGGGCGGAGCCATTCAAGATCAGAGTGAATCGACTAAATCGGGCTTGAGCCGATCACCGAAGATCAT
>JAFAUR010000856.1 GCA_019243205.1 Acidobacteriaceae bacterium
CGTAACCTTTTTTGCGGCATGGGTCTTGCTTCAACGCGGCTTCATGCAGCAGGCAAGTTTGGTGTACGTGGGCGGAATGGGAGTGATCGTGATTGTTATGACTATTCTGAGCGGCGGGATTCAAAGCCGCGCTATCATGCCGTTTTACGTAGCACTGCCGATTTCCGCTGCTTGGCTGCTGGGCTTCCGCGCGGCATTATTGACTGCGGCGGCAGGTCTTGGTTCCAGCCTGGCATTCGTCCTGCTGGATCTGGCTGGGCTCAGATTGCCTACGTATTTCCCTGGCAAGCCGCTGGGTGTGTGGAGTAATATCCTGTACGCCACGGTCATAGCGACGGTCCCCGCGGCGCAGGTCCTCAGGAATCTGAAGGAGGCCTTGGCGGCATCGCAACGCAACCTGACGGAGCGGACTCGCATTGCACAAGAACTTCATGACACGTTGATTCAGGAGATGGTGGCTGTCGGCTTGCAGCTCGACATCATAGACGGTCAGATAGATGCTGAACAAAACGCATTTAAGCCCGCTCTGGACGTCGTCCGCAGCCGAGTGAGAGAAACGATCTCCCACGGAAGGCGTGCCTTGTCTGACCTTCGCTCTTCCACGGCCATTAGTAACGCATCAAATCACGAACGAAACGCAGTTAGGGCTGTTCTGGACACCGCACGCGACCGGATGACACATACGATCTCTCGTGGAGGTCGGGCCTTCTTGGCCCCTGGATCCCCACCGGTCGCGACCAACGATCTGATTGAATCACTGTCTAAGACGGGTGCAGAACTCAGCGCTGGAAAGCTTCCGCAGTTTCACATTCTCGTTCATGGCACTTATTGCCAACTCGATTCTCTAATTTCGTACGAGCTGGACCGCATTGGCCGGGAAGCAATCATTAACGCATTCCGGCATGCCCGCGCAGAATCGATCGAAGTCGGATTGTTCTATTCCGACGACGCTCTGCGGCTTGTGATACGCGACGACGGCTGTGGCATGCCGTCTGATCTGATCTCGGAAGGATGTCCTGAACATTTCGGACTTCAGGGGATGCGCGAGCGCGCCGAGCACTCAGGTGGGCGGTTGATCATATGGAGCCGGCCCGGTCGCGGCACCGAAGTGAGCGTTACAGTTCCGCTCCGCGTTCCGGGCGAAAACGAGGGTGCCTTCGCGAGAGTTGCTTCATGGCGGCCTTTTGGTCGGTGGATCGGGCCGTCTCTCCCTCACAGGACCGCAGACAATCATACCGGGACAAAGAACCGATTGTGAGCACGCAAACGACGATTCGAATACTTTGCGTTGACGATCATCCAATGGTGCGGGAAGGCCTGGCAGGAGTTATCGGCCGCCAGCGAGACATGTCGCTCGTGGCAGAAGCGGCAACGGGCCAAGAGGGGATCCAGCAGTTCAGGATTCATCGCCCTGATGTGACGTTGATGGACCAAAGACTCCCTGACATGACCGGAATTGACGCGATGCGCACGATTCTTAGTGACGCGCCAAACGCTTGCGTCCTGATGCTCAGCTCCTACGAAGGTGACATGGATATAAAACGCGCTTTGCTTGCAGGTGCGCAAGGTTATCTCTTGAAGGGCATGGAAGGCAGCGAACTGATGGAAGAGATCCGCCTGGTTCACGGGGGCAAGAGGCGCTTTTCCCCGGTGATCGCAGCAAAGCTTGGGGAGCATTTCGCCGAGCAAGTCGTTACCCGGCGCGAGATAGAAGTGCTACAACTTGTGGCGTCGGGGAAAAAGAACAAAGAGATCGCGTACAGTCTCGCCATCAGTGAAGACACTGTTCACGGACATTTGAAGAACATTCTCTCGAAGCTGGATGCAAATGATCGGACCCATGCCGTCATGATCGCCTTGCGCCGGGGCATGCTCCATCTCTGACGGCGACGCCGGGATTGGTTGCCCCCGACCCCCCAGAAAAGGGCATACCTCAGGTACGGAAGATGGTGTTCCGCGAGTTGACGCCGTGCCTTAGCGTAGAAGAACCAATTAGAAATTCCAGGATCCTAGCTCAAAAGAAGGAGAAAGTGCAGAACCTATACTCTGAGTTCCCGGGCGGCCGCCCCGGGCTTGGGCTCCTTATTTTGAGACTCGTGACGTGTGGAATGTTGGTGACCTTTGAATGGAGCGGCCTGGCGGTCATGAAGGCAATGGAAAATCATACCGTCGTGAAGATTTCGTTAGGCGTTTTACTGATTATCGGAGGCGCCTTTGTACTAGCGGGCTTTTTGACCACGATCGGGAGTGTGGTGGTCGGTTCGATCGAAGGTGTTTGGGCTGCCTCGTCGGCGGTTGGCTCGATACCCGGGTCAACTAGCCGCTGGCTTTGCCCGCTTTTTGTCGTCGGGACCGTGACAACTCTCATACTGGCTGGCCCTGGCGGGTTTTCGTTGGATGCGTACCTGTTCGGGCCTAAGCGCATCGAGATACCCATTCCAAAGCGGTTCTCATGAGTCTGGGGCCAACCCAAACGTTCCAAAACGTCAGCTACAACTCAGCCAGGCACTAAATCGCAGGAGAGGTAATGACTAGCGAGAATCACTTACACCGCCAAGCTACAGCCGTGGGTCTTGTTTATCCCAGTCCCAGTTCCGACGAGGTCCTCCAGGCAAGCCCGCTTCCTCGGCCGGCCGAATCACCCTGCAGCCCGAGCTCGAAGACCACAAATAGTAATGACCTGCAGGAGCGCGTAAGCGCCCTGTATAAAACGCATCGCGATGGCATCTATCGCTTCCTGGTGGGCCAACGACTGAACTCGACGGTAGCGCAGGAACTCACGCAGGACACATTTGTGGAGTTGTTCGTTGCTCTCGAAAAGGGAACGCGAATAGAGTCGGCCCAACACTGGTTGTACGCAGTGGCCGGCCGGGTAGCGGTCGACTACTGGCGGCGTGAGAGCCGCCAGGTTCAAATCGACTTCGATTCGGAAACAAGCGCGGCGGCCAAATTTCCACTCTCCGAGCCGACTCCAGAAACTCAAGCTGGGAACAAGCAACGGCTAACCCGAGTGATGGCCGGCTTGCGGAATCTGCCGAACGAGCAACGTGCGTGTATTCAGCTTCGCGCCCAGGGTCTGCGGTATCGGGAAATCGCGAAGGTGTTACGCGTCTCGACCTCAACTGCTGCCGAGTGGGTTCTGTACGCGATCGACCGTCTGCGGGAAGAAGTCAATGGCAGACCGCATCGAACCGGAACAGTTACCGCGGAATTGGGACAGGGAGCTGTGAATGTCCGCAGTTCAGGAACCGGCAGAACATCGGAGCAGGTACTTGCATTTCGCGCTTAAGTTAGATCGGCTGCAAGTCGTGTCGTGGTGATACTAATGTGATAGCGCGTAGTATCCACGCCGCCAGGCAACTTGGAGGCGAGGACTCCGTGGCGGAGGAACAAGCTTGACAACCACCTTGTGGTATTTACCGTCATTCTGTGGCTTCGTCGGCAAATAACCCAGAACGTAATGGCTGTGAATTTCCCCGCTGAGCTTTGCGGTCATTGCGGGTAGCTCATCGAGTTTGTGGACCCGGTAAAACCGTCCGCCGCTCTCGTCAGAGATTCGTTCAAGCACGGGGGAGTGATCAAAAATTGAGATTGAGAAAACACGTACATCGACTTCGCGCACCATGTTCCTTATTTCTCCCTCCGTATAGCGGCTGTTATTGTCTCCGCCATCCGAGAGAACAAACAGCGCTTTGGTGCCGCGTGTCGCTCTTTTCATTTGACTAAGCGCCAGATACAACGCATCAAAGAGCGACGTCCAACCGCCTGGCTGGATGTCAGCCAATCCTCCTTCAATTTCGGCGGGATCGGTCGTAAACGGACAGACCTTCTGCGGCCGATCGCTGAATTTCCAGAGTGAGAATTCGTCCCCTGGCGTGCTCATGTGGAGGAATTGCGTTAGAGCCTGGCGCGAGTCTCCGATCTTCTTCCGCATACTGTTGCTGGCGTCGAAGACCATCCCGACCGACACCGGCGCTTCCTCAAGAAAGAATGCGGAGATTTTCTGCTCGATTCCATCATCGAAAATGCGGAAATTCTCTTTCGGGAGATCGAGAACCGGCCGTTGTAACGGATCCGTCACGGCAACAGGGATCAGCACCAGCTGCACGTCAGTATGGAGGGCGGTCAGCCGCCTTTGGCTTGGGTCAGAGCGCGCCAGTCCCCAGCGCGGCGAATAGATATCCTCCTGGCCGCTAGCCTCAGAGCTAACGGCGTTGAGTGTTAGACCCATAACACCGGCGAGTAACAGAGGCGCGAGGCAGAGCGGAACCGATCGCTGAACTCGACTATTTTGCCGTCGTGAAGAGCACATGAAACTGCCGGACGCTTAACACTTTCTCATCATGGATCGCCTAAGGGGAGTATCGTATCATCGCGCAAATCTACCGGCTCGACGCGTTCAGATCGCGCAACACTCGATGAAGCTTTGTCTTCAAAGCACAACCAGAGCACGTCAGCCCCGACATTCTCGCCGTACTGTCATCCGCAAAGCACGTGCATCCGAAATGGCAAAGGTTAAAAAACGACTCGCCGTCCCTGACTGCATCGGGCCCAATGCACTGAAAGTCGTCCGGAGCGATGACTATGAAACACCGGACGTGCCATGGCGGACCGATACCGCAATTCAGGCTGCCACGGCTGCCGCGCGCGGGTCGATGCTGGACACGACCGTTCATCAACAGACAACGAGGAATAAGAAATGAAAGTTCTCACACTGGCATGCATTTTGATTTCGGCTGGAATAGTCGCCCCACAATCACAGAGTCAGCAGTTAGCTGATGGGCAGCAAGTCAAGATACAAGGAGTTATAGCCGGGCGTAACGGGCCCGATATGACAATCCAAGAAGGCGATGGCACACGTGTCGTCGCGGTGCTGAATGACTATACCCAAGTCAAAATGAAGGAAGGCGGCCTGGGTTTTAGAAAGAAAACCGTAGATGTAACCGTGCTACTGCCCGGACTTCGCGTGGAGATCAACGGCATTGGAAATTCACAAGGTCAGTTAGTCGCGCAGAAAGTGATGCTGACAAGCGCGGACCTTCAAGCCGCGCGGGAAATTCAGGCTGGTAATGCTCCCATTGAGGCACAGGAGCAGCAGTTATCGGCGCAGCAGAATGTTCTGGATCAACAGCAGGCACAGCTATCGCAGCGGCAAACACA
>JAFAUR010000943.1 GCA_019243205.1 Acidobacteriaceae bacterium
TTATTTTGCGAACGGCTCGAATGCTTTCGCGGACACGAACGCCAACAATACCGTATTCACTGTTCCACCATCCACTGTCCGGAACATCGGCGACGTCCTGCTCGAGAAGAACATTTCATTCAAGTATTACGGTGATCAGTGGAATATTTATAAGAACGATCCCTACTTCTTGAACTCGGCGAATGCGTACTGTAACATCTGCAACTTCTTCCAATACTCGACCAGCATTATGACGAATCCTCAGACCGTGACGGCCCACCTGCAAGACACGGCCGATTTATATAACGATATTCAGAACGGCACGCTACCGGCCATCTCGTTCGTTAAGCCGAGCGGACTGGTGGACGGACATCCTGCCTCTTCCAAGCTGAACCTTTTCGAAGGATTTGTGAAGAAGATCGTAGATGGTGTTCAGGCGAACCAGACGTTATGGCAAGACACAGCCATATTCGTCACGATGGATGAAGGCGGCGGATATTATGATTCGGGATACGTGCAGCCGCTTGATTTCTTTGGTGACGGCACGCGCATTCCGCTGATTGTCGTATCGCCGTATACTAAGGCCGGCCACATCTCGCACGACTATACAGATCACGTCTCTATTTTGAAGTTCATTGAACGGAACTGGAACCTTCCGACTGTCACGAATCGCAGCCGGGATAACTTGCCGAACCCCAGGTATAACAGCAAAGTAACCAAATACGTTCCGGTGAACGGGCCAGCGATTGGCGACCTTTTCGACTTGTTCGATTTCACCGCGCAATAACGCCAGACAAATTGCGGCGGGCGGTGTGGAGCGCCCGTCGCAGTACTCAGGATTCCGATTCCGCGGGTGCTTTCTCAGTCACAGTTTCCCTGGACGTGCTAAACGGAATGCGCACCATAAACCGGGTTTCGCCCGGGCGCGATTCGAATGTGACGCTGCCGTGATGATTCGTGACGATGCGATACACGGCATCCAGTCCCAGGCCGGTCCCCTCACCTACAGCCTTCGTCGTAAAGAATGGTTCAAAAATGCGGGGCCTCAGCTCAGGCGGTATTCCCGGACCATTGTCGATCATCTCTACGAGGGCACATTTGCCTTCGCGTGACGTACGGATGCGAAGAATTCCTTTTTCGTTCATGGCGTCGACGGCATTGGAAATCAGATTTGTCCAGACCTGGTTCAGTTCGCTGCCATGCGCGCGCACCGTTGGCAGGCCCCTGTCAAAATCGAGAACCACTTCGATACCGTGCTTCAAGCGGTACCGCAGCATGATGAGCGTATTCTCCAGTCCGGCATGGACGTCGATCTCCTGCTCCGGAGCTTGGTCCATGTAAGAGTACTCCTTTACCGCACGAACCAGTTCGGACATTTTAGAGGCGCCGCTTTCGATTTGCGCAATCAACTGGCTAATCGTAAAGGAAGCAGTCATTCGAATCAAAGCATCGCCAAGAAATTCAGGCGGGATCTCGGTGGCAACCCTCTCCAGGGTGTCCTGGTCACAACCCGCATCGACGAGTGAAGCCGCGACATCCCACGCATTTGGAACTCCAAGTTCTTCGAGCCATCTGGCAAATTCCTCTTCGCGGTCGCTCCGCTCCAGAGTATCGAGGGTGGGTTGTACGCCGCCATCTTCGATCCGCTCGCGATCCAATTGTGCGAGCAGAAGCCTCGATTGAAGAGGCAGACCGCGTTCCTCGAGCCGAAGCGCTGCATCTCGCACTGAAAGAATCTGCCCGCGGAGATTAGCGGCGGCGCGCCGAACTGCCGAAGCAGGATTGTTCAATTCGTGCGCAAGGCCCGCGGAAATCTTGCCAAGTGCGACCAATTTCTCGCGCTGCTGATCCGCGAAGGCAGTCTCCCGGATGCGATCCGCCAATACAGCGACCAGCCGCTGATTCAGCTCCGGCATCCGCTGGAGCATCTCGCCGAAATGGCGATTGTGAAGCTTTGCTCCACGCGATTCCACGACAGCATATGCGGTTGACGGGAAATGAGTGAGGCGCGAATAGGGAAGCAGACCCGTGACTTGTCCCGCGTGCATGATGTATACTCGACCATCTCCGCGCTCGGCACGTACTTCACCTTGAAACAGAACGACAAGGTGTTCAGCGCGCTGCCCTGCGTTCACCAGGATGTCCCCAGGCTTCAGATCGAATGTTTCCATTTGAGCGGCCAGCCATTCGAGACCTGCTGCCGGGAGATTGGAAAAAACAGAGATGGCCGTCAATTCCTGCACTGCAGGATGCGCGCCGGGACCGGTTACCGTAGTGCCCATCGCCTCACACTTTGCTCAAGTATTGATGTACAAGCTGGATGGCGACTGAGCCTTCACCTACGCCGGAGGCGACCCGCTTGATAGAACCGTAACGAACATCGCCCACGGCAAAGATACCCGGAACGTTCGTTTCCAGGAGACTCGGCGATCGCTCAAGCTGCCACCCTTTCGGGGGTTTGCCGTCACGCATCAAATCGGGACCGGTCAGAAGAAATCCGCGCGAGTCTCGCTCGACGACGCCGTCGAGCCATTCCGTATAAGGCTCAGCTCCTATAAAGATGAAGAGCGCACTCGCGGGAACGGTGTCCGTGTTTCCGGTTGTCTCGCAAGTGATGGAAACAGAACGCAAGCGATCGTCTCCCTGAACAGCAATGACCCGGCTGTGGCATTCGACCCGGATGTTTTCCGTCTTCTGAATTTGATCAATGAGGTACGCCGACATACTTGCGGCCAGAGAAGAGCCGCGCACCAGCATGGTTACCTGCCGCGCATATTTGGAAAAAAACATGGCGGCTTGGCCCGCAGAGTTTGCTCCGCCCACGATGTAGATGTTTTCATCGCTGCAGGAAATCGCTTCGGTCTGACCCGCCCCATAATAAACACCGGCTCCCTGCAATCTCTCGATGCCAGGCACATCGAGGGCGCGCCATTGCACTCCGGTGGCAAGGATGAGAGCGTGAGAGGAGATTTCCGTTCCATCGCTGAGCTTGAGGTAGCGATATGGGCCATCGACGCGAATCGCACTCGCCTGCTGAGGCGAGATAATCTCGACCCCGAAGCGCCGTGCCTGCGTTACGGCACGCATGGCTAGATCGGAGCCTCTCAGGCCGGCGGGGAACCCCAAGTAATTCTCGATTTTCGAGCTGAGCCCTGCCTGTCCTCCAGGAGCTTCCCGCTCGACTATCAACGTCTTCAACCCTTCCGACGCACCGTAGACGGCAGCGGCGAGGCCCGCGGGGCCGCCGCCCACGATTGCTACGTCATAAAACTCAAGGCCGGCATGGGTCCGGAGGCCCAACTTGGCCGCGACCTCCTGCCAGCCTGGCTGCTGCAAACGGTCGCCATCGGGAAACAAAACCAACGGAAGCTTCAGCTCGTTCGGGTCGAGACTCTCCACCAATCTCGCCACTTCCGTGTCGCGCTCCGCCGCGTCAGCATCGAGCCACTGATACGGTACCTGATTGCGAGCGAGGGAATCGCGTATTTCATAGGATTTCGGCGACCATCTGGTGCCAAGCACACGAACGCCCTCGAAGGGCGGCTTATGTCGAATCAACCACTCCTGCAGCAGGTCATCCAGCACGGGATAAAGCTGTTGTTCAGGAGGGTCCCAGGGCTTCAACAGATAGTGATGAAGCTGGACGTCATTAATCGCCTTAATTGCCGCCTCAGTGTCTGCATAAGCGGTTAAAAGAACGCGCTTTGCATCAGGATTGAGCTTCATTGCTTCGGTAAGGGTCTGGATACCATTCATGTGAGGCATCCGGTAATCCACCAGCAGCAGAGCGACCGAATCGTTTCGTTGTTTCAGGCGCTTCAACAGATCGAGAGCGCTTGCTCCCGAGTCTGCACGGAGAATGCGGTAGGTCCGGCTATAACGCTGACGCAGGTCGCGTTCGATAGCGCGCAAAACGTCAGGATCATCATCGATGGTTAGAATAACTGGTCTGGCCATGGGCTTCTGATAGAGGCACTGTACAAATGCGTTGCCATCACGCTAGCGCTTTCAATCGCGATAGCAAGGAATCGTGGTCGAGCTGTCCATTCTGTCGCTCACCGTTGACATAAAGAGCGGGCGTTCCGTAAACTCCATTGGAAACACCCCGGCGGAAATCCTCGCGGACGCGTTCCTCGTAGAGCCGGTTCTTCAATTCCTGACGAAACCGTTTCACGTCAAGTCGTAACCGCTCTGCATGATTCAGAAGGTCCTTCACAGCTAGCGCACCTTGATTCTGAAACAGTAAATCGTGCATCTCCCAGAATCTATCTTGAGCCCCTGCTGCCTCTGCCGCTTCGGCCGCCCTTTGTGCGTTGCGGTGAATACCCGATAACGGGTAGTGGCGAAATGCGACGCGCAGATCGTCCCCGAATTGCGCGAGCAGATCGCGCATTGTCAGAAACAGCTGACCGCACCCAGGGCACTCATAGTCACCGTATTCGACAAGCGTGTACCGAGCCTCGGGTCTTCCCTGTACGTGATCGTCCGGCTGTATGGGAAGCAGGAGCTTTGAATAATCCAAACTTTCTGGCATGAAGGCCACGATACTAATGATGCATCGAAGAGGCAGCGGATGCGGCTGAGTCAGACGACCAGTCGCGTCACAGAAGCGTAATCTTTCACACAATAGACACCGGTTCGCCTACAAGCGCGGCTCGCGAGCAGAATTGGTTGCGTGCCGAAGCCGATCCGACACGGGGACGATAGTAGGCTTGAGATCAGCGTGATCAACGACCTCTGGTATAAAAACGCCGTCATTTACTGCCTGTCCGTAGCTACGTTTATGGATTCGGACGGGGACGGCGTGGGTGATTTCAAAGGGCTGATGAAGCGGCTTGACTACTTGCAGGGCCTTGGAATCACGGCTCTGTGGCTGATGCCTTTTCAACCATCGCCGGGGCGCGACGGCGGATACGACATCACGGACTACTACAATGTCGATCCGCAATATGGGACCCTCGGCGATTTTGTGGAGTTCGCACACGCCTGTAAACAACGCGGCATAAGAGTGCTTATCGATTTGGTAGTGAATCACACGTCCGATCAACATCCCTGGTTCCGAGATGCACGGCGCTCCTCGAATTCCAAGTATCGGGATTGGTACGTCTGGTCGAAAAAGCTGCCGAAACACAGCAAAGATGGCGTCGTTTTTCCAGGTGTTCAACGCTCCACGTGGACCCGAGATGAGGTATCGAAGTTATGGTATTTCCACCGGTTCTACGAGTTCCAGCCGGACCTGAATACCAGTAATCCTGAGGTACAGGCAGAAATCCTTAAGATCATCGGCTTCTGGATCCAGCTTGGTGTTTCCGGATTCCGCATGGATGCGGTGCCGTTCGTGATCGCAACAAAGGGGCCCGAGGTCGCACAGCCTAAAGAGCGATATGAGATGTTACGCGAGTTGCGGGAATTTCTGAGCTGGCGTCAGGGAGACGCAATCTTTCTCGCTGAAGCGAACGTTCTGCCTGACACGGATTTGGAGTACTTTGGCCGCGATGGCGAACGGTTGCATACGATGTTCAACTTTCAAGCCAACCAGGCGCTGTTTTACGCGCTCGCGACTGCTGATAGCCGTCCGTTGGTCAAAGCATTGACAGCGACCAAACCCCGTCCCGCTACCGCGCAATGGGGCCAGTTCCTTCGCAATCACGATGAGCTCGATCTGGGCCGGCTCACGGACCGCCAACGGCAAGCGGTCTTCAATGCCTTCGCGCCCAATCCGGACATGCACCTTTACGGGCGTGGCATACGACGCCGCCTGGCGCCCATGCTGAATGGGGACAGGCGGAGACTCGAGCTTTCCTATAGCCTGATGATGACCTTACCTGGAACGCCCGTCATTCGCTATGGCGACGAGATCGGTATGGGAGATGATTTGTCTCTTCCGGAGCGTCAGTGCGCGCGAACGCCGATGCAGTGGTCCTCTGAACCGCACGGTGGTTTTTCGACCAATAAACGATGCATTGTCAAAGTGATCAGCGGAGGCGCCTATGGATATGAGCAGGTGAACGTGGCTGAACAGCGACGGGACACGAATTCGCTGCTGAACTGGATGGAACGCATAATCCGGATGCGGAAGGAAGTTCCCGAGATCGGATGGGGAGACTTCGAAGTGCTCGAAACCGGGAAATCTGATGTTCTTGCAATCCGCTACGATTGGCGTGGAAATTCGGTGCTTACCGTGCATAATCTGAGCGCGAAACCATGCGAGGTCACGCTTAACGTGGGAGTGCAAGGACGGGACTGTATCGATTTAGTCAATCTGCTGTCAACAGATCACAGCACTTCGGATCGTTCCGGAGACCACCGCATTCTGTTGGAGCCGTACGGATACCGCTGGTATCGTGTGGGCGGCCTGGGGAACATCATGAATCAAAGTGCCGTGTAAAGCCATCGCATAGCACAGCATCTAGTTAGCCGGAACCGGGGTAGGTCGCCAGCTGGTCGCCCAACGGGATGGCTTCGGTCCCATTTGGAGCCGCAGTGTCGCGCCGGACTGAATCTGCTCCCACGTGATCACGGGAATGTTCAAGGGATGCCCGTCGAGTGTTGCAGATTGAATGTATACGTTGCTTTCGGAGTTGTCCTCTGCCTGAACTCGAAAAGTCCTGCCGCTGCTCAAAGTGATGGCCATGCGCTTGTACAGTGGGCTGCCGATCATGTAATCACCGCTGGCAGGATTCACCGGATACAAACCGATGGCGGTGAACAGCAACCAAGCCGACATCTGGCCGCAGTCATCGTCCCCGTCCAGACCCCCAGGGTCGTAGCCATATTCGGCAGCGGCGATTTGGCGCACCTTTGCTTGCGTCTTCCAGGGTTGGCCCGCGAAGTCATACAGATATCCGTAATGATGGCTCGGCTCGTTGCTATGCACGTTATGACCGCCGCCGAAATGGGCGTCGAGCTTTGCGGTATATGCATCCGCTCCTCCCATTAACTGAATGAGGCCGGCCTGATCGTGAAACGGAGCCCATGTATAGACCCAGGCGTCGCCTTCCGTCCATCCCGATACAGACCGGTTTCCTGGTGTGTCTCCGGATCCGCCGAGCGGCGCCCATTTCCCGTCGGAGGTTTTACCATTCATCAGCCCAACTGCCGGATTGAACAGGTTCCGATCGTTCAACGATCGACGGAGAAAGAACCGGTAATCACTTTCCCGGCCCAGCGCTTTCGCGATCTGCGCCACACACCAATCGTCGTAACTGTCTTCTAAGGTCCTCGACGCGGCCTCATCCGTCTTGTCGGTAGGAATGTAGCCAAGCTTCTTGTAGTAAGTCAATCCGGCGCGGGCCTCGTATGGCGTCCCTTCCTCCCGGTCGACCCAGCGTCTGGTTGTGTCTCCGTCAGGAGGTGTCATCGCATCCTTATAGACAGCCTGCCAAGCCAACCCGCGATCAAAGCCATTGAAGCCTTTGCGTACGGCTTCGGCAACGAGGGAGTCGGCGTGGGTCGCAATCATGATGTTCGTATAGCTCGGGTTCGGCCATTTCGGCATCCAACCGCCTTCTTTGAAATTTTGCAGCAGAGCGGTGACCATGCCGTTGATGCGTTCAGGGGCAAACAACGTCAGAAGGCTGTTCTCGGCGCGGAAGGTATCCCAAATGGAAAACGACGTGTAGCTTTCTCCGGTGTGTACCTGATCGTCGAAAGCGCTGTAATAGCGGCCATACTCGGAGAACATCCGCGGATAAAGCAAAGCGTGGTACAGCGCCGTGTAGAGCCGTGTTTTTTCGCGTTCGCTTGCTCCGTCCACCTGTAAACGGCTCAACTTCTCTTCCCAGATGGAATGCAGCTTCTGCCTCACCACGTCAAAATCCCAATCCGGTATTTCTCGCTTCAGGTTTGTCCGCGCCTGATCGATGCTTATGAAGGATGTGCCAACACGAAGTTCAACCACTTCGCCGGGATTGAACTCGGCATAGGCGCCGCGAGTGTCCGAGGCGTTGCTGTTGTGCCCTCCGTATGTCTCCATCTTCATTGGCAGTTCTCGGAACTGAACGACAAAGTAGCCGTTGAAATGCGGTAACTTCATAGGTCCGAGGTGTGCGTCCATGCGGTGCGGATTCCGCCCGGTGATCTCGTGAGCCTTGCGATCCACCGCCGCGAATCCCGGAATGCCGGGACGGGAACTCTCGACCAAGACGCGTGCAACATCGCCTTTAGGGAAGCGGAAACGGAAGATCGCACACCGCTCGCTAGCGGTCATCTCAGCCCGAATCATTCCGTTTTCTCCTATGGAGAGCGCAACAGCATAGTAGTCCGGACTCGCTGACTCGTTCATATGCGCAAATGGCAGCTTGCGGTTTTCGGGACTGGTGCGAAGCGATCCCACCTGGGGCATCAACGTCACGTAACCGTAATCACCCATCCAGATTGCGGGCTGATGAGTGCCAATGAACCCGGATATAGCGCCGTCGTCATAGTTATACGATGTGATACTGATCTTGTTCTGGCGCGTCTGCGGAGTCCAATCCGTCATGCCGAACGGAGCAGTTACAAACGGCATGGTACCGCCGTACCCGATGGCACTCTTCTGTGTTCCGATCAGTGGATTCACATAACTTACAAAATCGCGGCGCGATCCAGGATCGGCCGAAGAGAGCAAAGGCCAGGCGACCGCACAAATGAGAACCTTCCACATGCAACGCTCAGTATATGTAAGGCGATCGGGACAGATCTTAAAGATGCCAAGCGATTCCCGCAAGCAAGTGCGTGCTCTTGAGTAGAGATTCAGCGGTACCTCCCGCGACATCCACTTGTTCGCGCGTGCGCGTATACTTCAGCTCGCTATCTGCGTACAACCGCCGCCACAGCCGGATCTCCAGTCCGGCGCCAACCTGCCAGGCAGGTGCACCGACCTCATAATGCTCCATGTTCGAGATGCCCAAAACTTCGTTCTCCGGATGAGGGATGGTAAAACCTACGCCAACCCGTCCCGATACCAGGAAATGGGCCGATCGCCCCTGCCCTCGAAAGGCTCTGCGCCCCACGAAATTCGCGAGCAAGAGATTCACGCCGTGCGTAATGTTAAAGCGCTGTATCACGGAATTGAC
>JAFAUR010001114.1 GCA_019243205.1 Acidobacteriaceae bacterium
CCAAGGAACCCGCAAGAAGACGGAGGGACACCAGCACCCGGACCGGGACGAGCAGTTCCGGTACATCAACAAGCTGGCGAGCGAGTTCCTCGCCTCCGGCGACCCCGTGATCAGCGTCGATACCAAGAAAAAAGAACCTGCGCCACGAAGCGCCTTGTCTTATCCCTGGCTTAGCTGGGAGGAATTCGGAGGAGCATTCCTGGGTCTGATGACTTACCCGGATCCGAAAGGAAACGTGGGACAATAGCATGTCAGTCAAGCAGTGACCGTGTCCAGGTACGAGGAACGGGGTGCTGCGGGACCCGAGCGAGATGGTGAAAGCTAGACTGCCTGAACCCCAATCTCCAGAAGACGCAACTTCTCGTCCGTCGGAAAGGTACCTGAAACCGGCGCCGCACCCTGCCTTGGAGTCAGTTCTTATCCGAGGCAACCTCCGGGGTGCGGAGCGATCTCCAGTGAGGAGATTCAAGGAGATGAGTGGGGCACCTAAGTCGCTCTATGACGTAAGGCAAGGACGAACGTGGGATCGCCTAATGGGTCACACACCGTGTGTCTCGAGGACGACACAGGCCCCGTAGTAGTCGTGGGAGTCGCGCCCCACCAGGGAGGACGGGAAAGCCGTCCACAGGGCCAAGGGGGCCAGGTGATTGGACATCCGAAGGCTAGGAGGTGCGCGTGATGCGAGAGGCCGAAACGGTACTGGGTGTCCTGCGTGAACGCGGAAGGCGCGGCCTGCCGCTGGAACGGCTCTATCGGCAACTGTTCAACCCGCAGTTGTATCTGCTCGCTTACGGTCGCCTGTACTCCAACACGGGGGCCATGACCCCCGGACCTGACAGCGAGACCGTCGATGGCATGTCTGTGGACAAAATCGAACGCATCATCACCGCGTTGCGCCATGAGCGCTACCGATTCAAGCCCGTCCGGCGCGCCTACATCCCTAAGAAGAACGGAAAGATGAGGCCACTGGGGCTGCCATCCTGGTCGGATAAGCTGGTCGGCGAAGTGATCCGCCTACTCTTGGAAGCGTATTACGAGCCACAGTTCTCCGACCTGTCACATGGATATCGACCGAATCGTGGCTGCCACACCGCACTGTCGGAAATAGTGCATCACTGGACCGGCACCACATGGTTCATTGAAAGTGATATCGCCGACTGCTTCGGATCGCTCGACCACGAGATCATGCTATCCGTGCTCGCGGAAAGAATCCACGACGGTCGCTTCCTTCGGTTGCTGCGAAACATGCTACAAGCCGGATACCTGGAAGATTGGGTATGGAACGCCACGCTCAGCGGTGCGCCGCAAGGCGGGGTGGCCTCCCCGATACTCTCCAATATTTATCTGCACCGACTGGACAGTTTTGTCGAGAAAGTTCTCATTCCCGAATACACCCGAGGTGAAAGCAGGGCACCCAACCCTGAATACCGTGAGGTGGAAAAGCAACTCGCACGTCTGCGCAGACGCGGGGACCGCCCCGCGGTGCGCGCACTGGTCAAACACAGACGAACACTGCCGAGTAAGGACCCCACAGATCCGGGGTTTCGGCGGCTGCGTTACGTGCGATACTGCGATGACCATCTCCTCGGGTTCACCGGACCTAAGGCCGAAGCAGAGGAGATCAAGACTCGTCTTGCGGAGTTCCTGCGTGAGGAACTCAAGCTGGAACTTTCCCACGAGAAGACATTGATCACGCACGCCCGGACCGGCGCGGCGCGATTCCTCAGCTACGAGATCACCGTCCAACACGCCGACCATAAGGTCGCCAGCAAGGGCCGTTCCGTCAACGGCATTGTAGGCCTGCGTGTGCCCCGCGACGTGATCAAGGCCAAATGCGCCCCCTTCCTCAAGCTCGGTAAACCCGAGCGACGCACCCCGATGGTCAACGAGGACGACCACACCATCGTCAGGACCTACGGGGCACAGTACCGGGGGCTGGTGGAGTACTACCTCCTCGCCGGTGACGTCTATCGACTGAACCGGCTGGAATGGGTGATGAAGACTTCCATGCTCAAGACGTTGGGCTGCAAACACAACTCGACGGTGACAAAGATGGCGGACCGCTACAAGACCACCATCGCGACACCGTACGGGCCACGCAGGTGCTTTGAAGTACACGTCGAGCGTGAAGGTCGCAAACCACTAGTCGCACGGTTCGGTGGTATTCCCCTGCGGCGCAAGAAACACGCGATCCTCATCGATCGTGCACCACGCCCAGTCACCGTCCGCCGAAAGGAGCTCCTGACCCGACTTCTGAGGCGACGGTGTGAGTTATGCAAGCAGACCGGCATCGTGGAAGCCCACCACGTCCGCAAGCTCGCTGATCTCATACAACCGGGACACCCGCAGCCCGTATGGAACCAGCTCATGGCCAAAGGACGCAGGAAAACCCTCGTGGTCTGCGCCGACTGCCACACCGCAATCCATCACGGGCAACCAACCGCGACATCCACGCAGTAATCACTGGAGAGCCGTGATGCCCGGAAACGGGCCAGTCCGGTTCGGGAGGGGGTCGTCGGGTCGGGGCCAGCCCTGCTGGCACCTCGCCCGACGGCCTACCTCGTTCGTCGGAGGGTTTTCGCAGGCCGGCAAGGAATGGCATCCACAGGGCGAACCCGTCGAGGTGTCCACTTATAATTTCCCCGACCAAGCCGACGGTAAGGCCATTCCCTACGGAGTCTACGACCTGGCCGACAACAGC
>JAFAUR010000127.1 GCA_019243205.1 Acidobacteriaceae bacterium
GACGATGGTCGTCCTGTGCTGCAGACCGGCGGATCGAGTTCCGGGATCGGCACTGCCGCGAATTTCTGGGCCGGCAACGTCGGCAGCGAAACTTCCGGCTCCATCCTCAGCCCTTCGAACCAAAATATGCTCGCGGCTATCAAGCCAACTGTTGGCCGCATCAGCCGTTACGGCGTCATCCCCATCACTGCTGACCAGGATACTGCCGGTCCGATGGCAAAGAGCGTTACCGATGCCGCCATCATGTTCGGCGCCCTCGAAAGTCCTTCGCCCGATCCAAACGATCCCGCTACTAAAACCTGCACGCCCGCTCCTGACCGCGACTATACGCGTTTTCTCAAGGCCGATGGTCTGAAAGGCATGCGCATTGGAATCCCACGAGCGTTTTTTTACGACCGAATCACGCCTCCCGGTCCGCCGCCGCAGACCGCAGATCGTTCGTCGACATCTGCGACCTCAGGTCCTTCCAGCACTGGCCCTGCGCCCGCGCCTGCAGGCGGTGGATTCAACCGTGGGGGTGGTCTCAATCCTGAGCAGGCTCGCATCATGACGGAAGCGATCGACATTCTTCGCCAGCACGGCGCGATCATTATCGATCCCGTGGACATCCCGAGCATCTCGACCAAAGATCCCGACCAGAACTTCATCCTCTGGGGACAATGCGCCGGGCTTAACAACGCTAAGGGTAAGGATGCCGGATGCTCCGTCGTGCTGAAGTACGGCATGAAGCGCGACTTCAACAAGTGGCTGGCGACGCTCGGAGGTTCCGCTCCCGTCAAAACTCTCACCGAGCTTCGCGAGTGGAACATCACGCACACCATGGCCGGCGCAATTCGGTATGGTCAGTCGAATCTCGACATCTCCGACGAAATGAATGTCGACGCAGACCGCGCCCGCTATGAGGCCGATCGAGCGAAAGATATTTCGCTGGCCGGCACGCATGGTATCGACGCTGCTATGAAACAGAACAATCTAGATGCGCTTCTGTTCCCCGGACCAAGTGGCGCCGCCATCGCAGCTCGACCGGGTTACCCAACTGTGATTGTGCCGTTCGGCATGGTTCCAAATACGCCCACGCCGCCCCTTCCTCCGGATTTCAACGCGAAGCCCTCGCCCTTTGGCGTCAGCTTTACGGGCATGTCCTGCAGCGAGCCGCGCTTACTTCAGATTGCCTACGCGTTCGAACAGGCGACAAAGCGCCGCGTACCCCCGCCATCTGCGCCTTGAAGCGCCGGGCCGTCGTGCCTTGTCGAGATACGCTGGTGGAGTGAAAAGTCTCTGGGGCGTTCTTTTCTTCGTTGTCGTGCAACTAAGCTCTGCTCAGTCAGTCGATTCGTTTTTCAAAGAGACGTTCGAGCAGATGTTGCGGCAGGATCCGGAGTTCGCCACCTCCATCGGCCGGCATGAATACGATGATCGCTGGACTGATTGGTCAAAGAACGGCCGCGACGAGCGCCGCCAGTTCTTCGAAGCGCGCCTGAAAACTCTCTCGCAACTTCCCGCTGCTCAGCTGTCGGGAGAAAACCGCTTAACAGCCCGTATCGTCGAATACGACTTCCACAACGAACTTGAGGCCTGGGAGCTCGGCACTCACCTGCTCCGCGTAGGCCAGATGTTCGGCTTCCACAATCGCGTCTACGTCCTGTTCGACCGCATGCCAGCGCGCACGGTCCACGACTACGAGAACCTAGTCGCCCGGCTCCGTGCCATTCCCACGTACGCCGATCAGAACATCGCGATCATGAACGAGGCCATCGCGATGAAGATCATGCAGCCGCGGCTCGTCTGCGATCTCGTAATTCAGCAGCTCACGAGCCAAATGAACCAGGACGCCGAGCACACCCACCTGCTCGATGCGTTTCGCAAGTTTCCGTCGAACATACCGCAATCGGATGCCGACCGCCTCCGGAAAGAGGCCACTGATGCCTATAACAATCAGTTCCTTCCTGCGTGGCACAAAGTCCACGACTACATGTCGACGACATACGCTGGCAACGTCCGGCCTACTGACAGTCTCAGTTCCATCCCGAACGGCCGCACGGATTACGCCATCCTCATCCGAACTTTAACCACGACCAATATGAGCGCCGAAGAGATTCACAAAATCGGCGAAGAGGAGGTCAAGCGCATCGAGGGCGAGATGACGGCCATCGCTGCAAAAACGGGATTCAAAGGGTCTCTGGAGGAATTTCAGGACCACCTGAAGAACTCACCCGATCAGCACTTTCACACTCAGGACGAAATGCTGATTTACTGTCGCAACATCGCCAAGATCATCGAACCGCAGTTGCCCAACCAGTTCCATCACCTTCCGATGCTGCTCTACGGAGTTCGTCCGATTCCACCGGACCGTGAAGCTGTCACCGCATCCAACGCGCAGGCGCCGTCGCCCGACTACACGACGCCGGGTTGGTTCAATCTCAACACGTATCAGCCGCAAAAACAGGTGAAGTACGACAAGGAATCCCTCGTCCTGCATGAAGCTGTTCCGGGACACATCTTCCAGATCACGCTGGCTGAGTCTCAGCAGTCTCTTCCGGACATCCGTAAGTTCTATTTCAACAGTGCATACGTCGAAGGCTGGGCCCTCTACGCTGAATCGCTCGGTTCGCAGTTGGGCCTCTACACGGATCCCTACTCTCAGTTCGGCCAGCTTGCGAGCGAGCGTTTCCGCGCCGTGCGCCTCGTGGTCGATACGGGGATCCACGCCATGGGTTGGACTCGACAGCAGGCGGTTGAGTACTTCCGCGTGCATGCGCCCGAAGAATCGCTCGCCGAAATTGACCGCTATATTTCCTGGCCCGCTCAGGCCCTCTCTTATAAGATGGGCCAACTCAGGATCCGCAGCCTGCGAGAGCAGGCCGAGAAGCAGTTAGGGCCGCGCTTCGACATCCGTCAGTTTCACGACGCTGTGCTGCGGGAAGGAACCCTGCCGCTCGAGCTACTGACGGAGCAGCTGAACGATTTCATCCACGCCGAATACGGCAAATAAACGCTCTCGTTTGCGATTCTTTGCCGAGCCTCGGCGACCTGCTCCCGAATCTAATAAACAATGAGTATTCGGGACACTTTTCGATGACGCTCCTGCTTCGCTATCTCCATAAACACTGGCGGCTCGTGGTTCTGGCGCTTTTGCTCGCCGCCATCAACCAGATTTTTTCTCTTCTCGATCCCCTGATCTTCCGCTATATCATCGACCGTTACGCAACGCGCTACAACCAGTACACGATCGCGCAGTTCATCCGCGGCGTCAGCCTGCTTCTCGGCGCCGCGGTTGGCGTCGCCTTCGTCTCACGTGTCGCCAAGAACTTTCAGGATTATTACGTCAATGTTGTAACCCAGCGAACCGGAGCCGAACTGTACGCCGATGGGGTGGAGCGTTCATTATCCTTGCCGTATTCAGTCTTTGAAGACCAGCGCAGCGGCGAAACTCTCGGCAAGCTACAGAAGGTCCGTACCGATGTCGAACGCTTTATCACCGCTTTCGTGAACATCCTGTTTACGGCCACAGTGGGTGTCGTTTTCGTCACCATCTACGCCTTACGCGTGAACTGGATCATCGCACCCGCGTTTCTGCTGACAATCCCTCTGCTCGGCGGAATCAGTTCCGTTCTTAGCCGCCGCATCAAAAGCATCCAGAAAACGATCGTGGCTGAAACCACGGCACTCGCCGGTTCCACCACCGAATCTCTCCGCAACATCGAACTCGTGAAAACGCTTGGGCTCGCTAGCCAGGAGATAGGGCGTCTCAACTCCACCACGGGCAAAATCCTGAAGCTCGAATTGAAAAAGGTTCGTTATCTCCGCAGCCTGAGCTTCTTGCAGGGAACGGCGGTGAATCTTCTCCGTACCAGCATTCTGTTCCTGATGCTGTATCTGATCTTCACGCAACGCATCACGGTCGGTCAGTTCTTTTCGCTTTTCATCTACTCTTTCTTTGTATTTGGGCCCCTACAGGAACTCGGCAACATCATCAATATTTATCGGGAAACTGAGGCGTCGCTGAACAACCTTGAGGATATTCTCGCGATCCCACCCGAACCCAAGCCGTCGCACCCGATCCCGCTCGGAGACTTGAGCTCGCTCTCTTTCGATTCGGTCACCTTCCAGCACCTCACAGCAACGCGAGCTGCGCTTCGGGATGTCTCGTTCGACATTGCGCGGGGCGAAACCGTTGCTTTTGTCGGACCGTCGGGCGCGGGCAAGACAACGCTTGTCAAACTGCTGGTCGGCCTCTATCGCCCCCAGGAAGGTATCGTGCGGTACAACGGCATCGACGCTGAGCAGATCGATCCCGACGAGCTTCGAACGCAAATTGGCTTCGTTACTCAAGACACTCAACTGTTTTCTGGCACCATTCGGGAAAATTTGCTTTTCGTGCGGCCTGACGCCAGTGACGCGGAGTGTCTCGACGTCCTTCATCGCGCTGCGGCGGATTCACTTCTCGCTCGCGCCGATAAGGGACTCGACACATTGATCGGGGAAGGCGGCGTCAAAGTCTCTGGGGGAGAGAAGCAGCGCCTCTCTATTGCGCGAGCTCTCTTGCGCCGTCCTCGCTTGCTCGTGTTCGATGAAGCGACTTCCTCTCTCGACTCCATCACCGAAGAAGAAATCACCCGAACGATTCGCGATGTCGCACAAAGGTCCGACGTCATCACCATCCTCATTGCACACCGTCTTTCAACCGTGCTGCATGCCGATCGAATTTATGTTCTGGAAAAAGGCCGCATCGTTGAAGAAGGAAGTCACTCGGAGCTGGTCGCAGAAACCGGACTCTATTACGCCCTCTGGCGACAGCAAATCGGCGAATCTTTGAAGCCCGCTGTTCCTGTCGCCTAAGCGTCTCGATCTTCGTAGAAACCACAGCGACCTGGTTCACGGAAACACAACCTGCCGAATCCACCTCCATCCGGTAGGTCGCACGAATGCCCGAGCAACGAACGATCGAGACGGATGTCCCCGCACGGTTGGACCGCCTGCCCTTTAGCGGCTGGCATCGCAAAATCATCCTGGCGCTCGGGACCTCATGGCTCCTGGACGGCTTGCAGGTTACTCTCGCGGGCTCACTAGCCGGCATTCTCGAAGACAAGAAAGCTCTCGGGCTATCCGACTCTCAAGTCGCTGCGGGTGGCACCACTTACCTTGCAGGCGCTGTGCTGGGCGCCGTCCTCTTCGGTTACCTGACCGACCGGCTCGGTCGTCGCAAGCTGTTCCTGCTTACGCTCGCACTTTACTCGACGGCCACCGCCGCCACTGCACTGTCCTGGAATTTTATGAGCTTTGCGATGTTTCGCTTCTTTACCGGTACGGGCATTGGCGGCGAATATGCAGCCATCAATTCTGCTGTCGATGAGCTCATCCCCGGCAAAGTGCGCGGCACGGTCGATCTCACTGTCAACGCGACTTTCTGGGTCGGAGCCGCAGTTGGCAGCCTCGCTTCTCTCGCTCTCCTGAACGGAGGCTTTCTCCCGGAAAACGTAGGTTGGCGCATCGCATTTGGAATCGGCGCCGTTCTCGCCCTTGGTGTACTCCTGTTACGACTCGGCGTACCGGAAAGTCCCCGCTGGCTCATGCTGCGAGGCAAAGAAAAAGATGCCGACAAGGTTGTATGTGAGATCGAAAAAACCGTAGCGGCAAAGAAAGGGGATTTGCCGCAGCCGGAAGGCGACAAACTTAAGCTCAAAGTTCGGGACCACACACCCTGGAAAGAAATTTTTCAGAACATGTGGAAGGACAATCGCCAGCGCTCGATACTCGCGATATCGCTGATGGTCGCACAGTCGTTCTTCTATAACTCGGTTTTCTTTACGTACGGGTTAGTCCTCGATAAGTTCTTCAAGGTAGGAGCCAAGCAGCTTCCGATTCATTTACTGCCCTTCGCCCTCGGCAACTTCATCGGCCCGCTGATCCTGGGTAAATTTTTCGACTCTGTGGGACGCAAGCCAATGATTACCGCGACCTTCGGTCTTTCAGGACTTCTCCTCGCCGCCACCGTAATTCCGTTCGGCAATGGAGCTCTCACACCTAAGTCGATCGATATCTGCTTCACGGTGATTTTCTTTATCGCCTCGTCCGCTGCCAGTGCTTCCTACCTGACCGTGAGCGAAATCTTCCCGCTTGAAATCCGCGCCCTCGCGATTGCCATCTTCTATGCGATCGGCACTCTCGTCGGTGGTGTAGGCGCGCCGTACTTATTTGGTGTGCTGATCGAATCAGGATCGCGTTGGAACGTAGGCTTTGGATATCTTCTCGGAGCCCTCTTGATGGTGGCAGCCGCCATCGCCGAGTGGATGATCGGAGTGGAAGCCGCGGGCAAATCGCTCGAGGCTATCTCGCAGCCTTTGCAGAGCAAGACCTAGCCTCGAGCTCACCCTTCTCTTCTACTTGTTCGAAACAATGAGGACGCGGAACGTTCCCGGCTTGATCTGCGGTCTCGGATGCGGGTTGTCGGCCGTCGCTGCAGGAGCTGGACCGTAGTCGGCTGTCGCCAAATAGACACTGTGCGAGCGGCAATCGAGAGCCATCGTGCGAGCGCCTTTTTGCGTCTCAACGGTCTGCGCAGCAACGTATTTGCCACCCTGGCGTTTCACCACTGTGAGAGTACCGTCGCCGTTGGAAGAGAACGCCAGGCCCGTTCCGGGATCATAACCCGCCGCGTCCGGATCATCACCGATCGCAGGCGTGGCGACTACTTTCCCACTTTGCGAATCTACAACCGCCATCACTTTCCCGTCACAGACCGAAAATAGCTTGTTGTTTACGGTATCGATAGCCATGCCCGATGGAGACTCACAGGGCGTAATCGGCCAGTGTGCCTTCACGGTCATGTTCTTTGCATCGATTTGAACAATTTCGTTCTTCGTTTCGATGTTGTCGTAAATGTTGCCCTTGCCATCGCTGGTCGGAAACTCCGGCTTGCCGCCAACCGGAATTGTGCCTACGACAGTTCCGCCCGCGGCATCGATTACGGTCGCATCATTACTCCGCCCATTGAAGGCAAAAACTCGCTTTGTGTACGGGTCATAGACAATACCATCGGGATTCGTTCCGGCTTTGATCTTGTTTTTCACCTCAAGGGTCTTTATGTCAAAGACGACTACCTGGTTCGCGCCGCCATCGCTGACGAACCCGAGATTCATCGCTTCGGCAAGAGCAATGCCATGAATTCGGGTCATTCCGCTTATCTTTCCGACCACCTTGTTGGTGTGGAGATCGATAACATCCACTTCGGATGTATGTGAGACGTAGAGCCGGTTCCCTTCATTGTCCGCAGTCAGGTAATCCCAACCTCCGGAGCCGCCGATCGGAATGGTCCCGGTCAGCTTGTAATTCTGTGCGGAAAGCAGGCCGGAGCTAAGACAGACCAACACTGCAACATTCAACAAAACCAAACGCATCATCAAAATTCTCCCAATTTATTTCTTAGCTAAATAGTAATGAACTGCAGGTGTAACAACAAGCGAAAGCACCATGGACGCCAGAATTCCTCCGATTACCGCGATAGCAAGCGGCTGAAGCATCTGTGAACCTGCGCCCAGCCCAAGGGACAGCGGAATCATGCCAGCAATTGTGGCGAGCGCCGTCATCGCAATCGGGCGAAGCCGCCTCTCTCCGGCCTGTAACATCGCGTCTCGCGCCGGAACTCCGGCCTTCCGGAACTTCTGGTCCGCATCCAGCAGGAGGATGCCGTTCTTGGCGACAATGCCGACCACCATCACCAGCCCCATGAACGAGGAAACGTTGAAGGTAGTCCGTGTGATAAACAACGCCAGCACGACACCCGATGTGGAAAGCAGCGCCGAGGCAAGGATTGAGATTGGCGCCGCGAAGTCGCGAAACTCGATCAGCAGAACGATGAACACCAGAACAATCGCGACGACCAAGACGAACAGCAGGTCACGAAACGAATTTTGCTGCTCCTGATAGAGACCTCCATATACGACGCGGATGGAAGACGGAAGGTGAAGCTGTTCGACGGCTTTCTTCACCAATGCGATGCCGGTTCCGAGGCTCATGCCTTCCAGCCGTCCTGTCACTGCAACGTCCCGCTGCAGGTTTTCTCTTCGGATCTCGACTTGCCCCGGATTGTTCTCGATCGTCGCCAGAGTCCCGAGCGTCGCGACCTTCCCCGTTGAACTCACCAGAAGCGTATTTTGAATCGCTTCAAGCGACGTCCGAGTCTCCGGAGGCATCGTCACCCGCAGAGTATAGGGCCGGTTGTTCACTACAACCGGATTCGGAGCAGGCTCGCCTTGGAAGATGGCGCTCGCATCCAGTTCAACCTCCTGTGGTGTGAACCCGGCACGCGCCGCCGTCGTCTGGTCGACTTTAAAGGTAATGGCAGGCCCGCTGACGGTGTCCTCGATTCCGTTCTTCACGTCCTTGACGGAAGGAATCGCTTTGATCGCATCGCCTACCCGCGGAGCCCACTGCCTCAGTAGATTGATGTTTTCGGAGAACAGCTTGATCTCGATCGGATCCGGCGAGCTTGTCAGATCTCCGATCATGTCCTGCAGTACTTGAATAAAGTCGGTGTCGAGCTGCGGGAACCGCTCATTCACCTGATCCCGCACATCTGAAATCACTTCTTCCACGCTGCGGCTGCGCTTCGCTTTCAACTTCACCGAGATATCGCCGGTATTCGCTTCCGTCACAGCCGCTAACCCAAGCTGTAGACCGGTTCTGCGCGATGTGCTCTCCACTTCCGGAACTGAATGCAAAATCTTTTCCACTTCCACCAGCACGCGATTCGTATCCGTGAGTGAAGAGCCTGCCGGCATCAGATAGTCGAGGACAAATCCGCCTTCATCCATAGCGGGCAGCAGATCGCTCCCAAGGGACCGGTAAACCAGGAATGAAATCGCGACGAGCACAAGGCAACCGACTGCCAGTACAACCGGGAATCGCAGGGTCAGGTGAATCAATCGTTCGTAAAAACGAGTGATCCTGCGCATGAAGGCGCCCGTCTCGGTTGCGCTGTGCGCGGGACGAAAATCATCCCTGCGTTCTCGGAGCAACAGGTTGCTAAGAGCCGGAGTCCACGTGAGTGCCAGAGCTAATGACGTCAGCAGCGCCACGCCCACGGTTACCGCGAGCGCACGAAAGAAAGTTCCAACTACACCGGTGATCGCAACTAGGGGAAGGAACACCACAATCGGAGTGAATGTCGATCCAAGCAGTGGAACGCGAATCTCCCGTAGCGCGCTGCGAATTGCTTCCGCGCGGCTTTGCCCCGCCTCCCGGTGCAGAACGATGTTTTCAACCACTACAATCGCGTCATCGATCACCAGCCCAACCGCCGCCGCGAGACCGCCCAGCGTCATCAGGTCGAAGCTCTCATTCATCGCGCGTAAGGCGATGAACGTGACCGCTATGGTCACAGGAATCACTAGCCCCGCAACCAGCGAACTGCCCCAATCCCTCAGGAACAGCACGAGAATGATCGCCGCCAGCACCAGCCCGAGCAGGATTGCGTCCCGCACACTCTTAATCGCGGCGCTAACTAAAGTGGACTGATCATAAAACGGCTGTATGTCGATGCCTTGCGGAAGCGTGTGTCGCAGCGTCTCGACTTCCTGATGCACCTGGTCCGCGACACTCACCGTATTGCTAGTGGGCTGGCGATAAATATTCAGCAGCACGGCCGGCTTTTCGTTCGCGGTCACGACCGTATAGACAGGCTTTACCGATTCACTGACGGTCGCCACATCTCGAATCTTGATGGGCGTTCCCGACTGCGTCGTCTTCACCACGATCCCGCCAATCTCCGGAATCGTGCTCGCCTGCCCACTCACCAATCCCAGAACCAGCGTATGATTGTGCTCCACCAGTCCTGGTGAGTCAATCAGGTTGCTCTTCGAGATCCCATCCAATATGGATGGGACTGTCACTTGCGTCTGCACCAGTTTTGCCGGGTCCGGTTGAATCTGGAACTCCGGCTCTTGGCCGCCTTGCACCACAATCGTTGAAACGCCATTCAGGCGATTCAGCAGAGGCTTCACGGTGTACGTGGCCAGTTCCCACAATTTGGTCGCCGGAATCGTGGCCGACGTCATGCTATAGCCGAGAATCGGAAATGCAGCGAACGTCAGACGATTGGTATTGATCGTCGCCGTCGAAGGAAGCGTCGGCTGCACGCGCGCAATCGCGGCATTCACATACTGCAGCGTCTGGAACATATCCACGCTCCAGTTGAAGAAGAGGTCGATTTCAGCCGATCCCCTGCTTGTGATCGACCGGACGTGATCCAGCCCCGGTACCGAGTTCAGCGCCTCTTCAATCGGGCGCGTCACGGTCACTTGCATCTGATCGATCGGCATTACGCCGTTATCGATGCCTACCACGATTCGCGGGAAATTCGTATTTGGAAAAACCGATATAGGTATGTTGAACGCCAGGTAGGCGCCGAATCCGGCTAGCGCCAGAATGATAAAGATAATTGGTTTGAGATAGCGCGCACTCCAGTGCTCGGACTCTTCACTCCGAATCGGCGGGCTCTCAACAGGCGCGTACGTGCTCATTTTCCTGCCGCCGGGCTTCCTTTCTCATCCGATTTTTCGTCGCCGCCGCCGACTTTGATCTTGGCCTTGTCATCCAGCCCCAACCCGCCCTGGGTGATTACTTGCTGCCCTTCCTTCACTCCGTCCAGTATCTGAACGTCGTCTCCTTCGCGCACACCGACCTTCACCGGCTGTTCATGCGCCAGCGAGTCGGATCCGGCAATCATCACCTTGTCCCCTCCTTCATCGCTCGTCAACAGCGCCGCAGCGGGAACAATCAGAGCGTCGGGTATGTCTTTCTCCTCAACCGTAATCTGCGCAGTGATCCCGGGCTTTAGCTTCTCGCCGGGATTTTTCGCCTGAACCCAAATCTCAACCGTTGTCGTGTTCGGATCGACTGCCGGACTCACTACGGTCACTTTGCCTGTGATCTCCCCACCCGGACCCGAAATGGTAGCCGCATGACCAACTTTGATATCTGCCGCCTGCCGCACCGGCACATTCGCGCGCGCGACCACCTCCGAAATGTCCACGATCGTGAACAGTGCGGAACCGCTGCTCGCCATTTCTCCAATATTCAGGGGCCGATCGGCAACAATTCCACTGATCGGACTGCGCACCTCCGCGTACGACACCTGTGCCTCCGCATTCGCCAGGTGAGCCTTCGCCGCTTCTACCTGCGCGCCGGCGCTCTTTACCTGCTCCACTCGACTTACCGTCTGGAGCGAGCGCAAATGTTGCTCTGCGACTTCAAGCTGGCTCTGCGCTTGCACCAGAGCGACACGCGCATCTTCCACGAGCTTTTGCGCAATCGCGCCCTCACGAAGCAAAGTCTCGCGGCTGTCGAAAACCCGCTTCGCCGCATCCACGGTAGCCTGCGCAGTTTGCACATCGGTCTGCGCCTTTTTGGCATCTTCCTCCACCGTCGCGCCTGTGGTCATCAGATACGCCGCCTGTGCCTGCTGATACAGCCCCTGGCTCTCCTGCGCGGCCGCTACCAGGTCCCGATCTTCCAGCACGGCAACCAGTTGTCCTTCCTTCACGTGCGCGCCGCGCTGAACCAGAAACTGCTGCACGGGCGCGCTGATCTTTGGCACGATATTGGCCTGTCGCACCGGGTAAAGAACCGCCTCCACCGTGACGGTCTCATGCATGGTGCCCTTCTTTGCAGTTTCTACTTGAACGGGAGTCGCCGGTTCCGCCTCTCCGCCCGCCTCCGCTGTTTTGGGTTTAGCGGAGCACGCCAGCAGCAGCACACAGCCGGCTATTAAACACGCATATGCTTTCGACGTCGACATCAGATTTTCCCCGTTAACGTTTCAAGAGCTGCCAGCGCCAACCGGTACCGCAACAGCCCGTCATCATAAGCTCCGCGCGCCAAGTTTGCCGTTGTTTGCGCGTCCACTACCTCGAGCGTGGTCGCTTCGCCCGCCTGGTACCGAAGCAGCGTCAAACGCACGCTTTCGGCGGAAAGCTGCGAAGACGACCGCAAGGACGGCACCTGGCTCAAAGCCGTCTCCGCTTCGCCGTAAGCCGACGCAATGTCCGCCGAAAGCTGTTTTTGTGTGGTCGTCAGATCTAGTTCCGCCTGCTTCTCCCGAAATTGCGCCTGCTTCACCTTGCTGTGAATCGAACCCCATGTCCAAACCGGAACGTTCAAAGTTGCGGCGCCCGAGTAACCCAGGTTCTGTCGGTACGGGACCAGATAGTCCGGCTGTGTGCTGCGTCCACTCTCGGGGGTCGGATAATTGGTCCGAGCCGCAAACTGGTTGGCATCAATGCCGTAATAGAAGTCGAGCGTAAAGCTAGGCAGATATGCATAGCGCGCCACGCTCACGCCGATCTGGGCCTGCCGTAAACTCGCCTCGGCCGCACGCAGATCCGGGCTCGTGCCTGCGGCTTCCCCGCTCACCTCTTCGACCGGAGGCAAAACTTGGATCGTGTCTAAATCGTCAACAATGTTGTAATTCAACTGAAGCGAAGGGAACATCAGGATAGCCAGTGCGATCTTGGCTTTTTGTGCGGCCAGTTTCGCATCGCCCAAATCGCGCCGCCGTTGTTGCACTTGAATCTCAGCCTTCACCACGTCTGCACGAGCCGCTTCGCCGCCGCGTTCCTGCTTACGCGTAAGGTCAAGGAAGGCCTGTGCCTCCGTCAAGCTCCGGTCCGCGTTGGCCAACTTCCTTTGTGCGCTCGCGATTGCATAGTAGTCGCCGATGACAGTGGCCTTCAATCCGCGCGCGGCCACATCCGCTCTGGCTTTCGCTACTATCTCCGCCGCTTCTGCCGCACGCACCTCGCCGCGCCTCACCAAGGAGAACAAGTCCTGATGTACTACCAGCTGCTCGTTGTACACGTGTACGCCGTCATTGGCTACGAATACGCCCGATGCCGTGCCGTTCCCTTCCGTATAGATGAACTGATTGAACGCATTGAGGGACGGCAAGGTCGCCGCCTTCGCCTGCACTTTATCTTCGTGCGCTAATTGCGCCAGGATGTTTGCGGACTGAATCTGTGCGCCGTACTGCGCCGCTCGTGACAGCGCATTCTGAAGGTCTACCGTGGTCTCGCCGTTCTGCTGTACCACTCCGATGGGCTGTCCCGCACTGCTTTGCTGTGCGGCGCCAACTGGCTGTCCAATTGACTTCGGCGCTTGCGCTCCTAGTGGATTTCCCAATATCAGAGCTGCCAGCGTCAGTCCGCCGATTCTTGATACGCGAGTCATTTCAACTGTCTCTTATATTCGAACAGCGAATCCTGAAGAATACATGAAAGAGGGGCTTCCAAAGACGTTCAGGTAACTTTCAGTTTCCGAGACTACGATGTAAGTGGATGTTCATCCTCGCGGTCGAAGATGAGCCGGCTATGGCCGAGCTGCTCGACTCGGCCCTGTCCGATGAGGGCCACCAGGTCTCCGTCGCTACTGACGGAACCCAGGCTCTGGGCATGGCCGGAGCGAATACCTTCGATCTCATCGTGCTCGACCTGATGTTGCCTCGCATGGACGGCTTTGCCGTTGCCCGGGAACTCCGCCGGCGCGGCATTCAGACACCGGTTCTTGTCCTCACCGCTCGCGACGCTAATGCCGATATCGTGCGCGCTCTCGACAGTGGCGCCGATGACTACTTAACGAAGCCCTTCTCGCTCGAAGTGTTTCTCGCTCGCGTCCGCGCGGTCAGCCGGCGCGGTCCTATCCCACAGCCTGTTTTTCTTCGCGTGTCCGACCTCACGCTCGATACGTCTACGCGCGAGGTGAGCCGTGCGGGCAAACACGTCTGCCTCACTCCCCGTGAATACAGCGTGCTTGAACTCCTGATGCGGCACCGCGGGCGAGTGGTATCCCGGAGCACAATCGTCGAAGCCGTTTGGGGCTTCGATACCGATATCGAGGAGAACACGCTCGACGCTTACGTCCGCTTGCTCCGTAATAAGATCGAGCTTCCGGGCGCGCCGCGCTTGATCCGCACCGTTCGCGGCATCGGGTACTCCCTTTCTGAGGAGTCGTCTTGAAGTCCTGGTCCATTCGCAGTCGGCTCACATTGTGGTACACCATCGTGCTCTCGCTCGGGCTTGTCCTGCTGAGCTGCACCGTCTGGACCGCCCTTCATCAGATCCTCTACAACGAACTCTCGCAAACTCTTACGAATCAAACCCAGGGTCTCGAAGAATACATCCGCATCGAAGACGAAGAGAATCCTTCCACCCTGGCCCACGAAATCGACGAGTTCGCTCGTTCCCTCCCCGCCCGCCACGTTCTTGTCGTTGCGAAGAACAACGGAGCCGTCATTTATCAAAGCGGGGAACGTACCGG
>JAFAUR010000189.1 GCA_019243205.1 Acidobacteriaceae bacterium
AGGCGCGACCGCAATCACCGGCTCAGGTTCCCGTTCAGGTTCTGACTTGGCGTGCAAAGCAGATTCGAAAGCCGTCGTCGCAGTGAACGGAAAATGGGGATTGCGCCGGTCGATTTCAGGTAGCGTATCGCGTTGGAATCCAGTCGCGATGACGGTGATCTTTACATCCCGATCCATCTTTTCATCGAGAACAACTCCGAAATTGATCTGTACATCGTCGTTCTGCGTGGCCGACCGGATCAGATTGCAGGCTTCGTTGACGGCGTGAATCCCGAGCTTGCTCGACGCCGTGATATTGATCAAAACGCCGCGCGCACCCAGCACGCCGCCTTCTTCCATCAGCGGGCTGTTGATGGCCTGCCTTGCGGCTTCCACCGGAGCATTCTCTCCCGACGCGGTCGCGGTCCCCATCATCGCGTAGCCCATGCCCGCCATGATGGTGCGAATATCCGAGAAGTCGCGGTTGATGAAGCCAGGCGTCGTAATGATGTCCGCAATGCCCTGCACAGCCTGGCGCAGGACGTCATCGGCCAGCCGGAACGATTCGAAGAAGCTTGTTCCGTTCGGGACCAGGCTCAACAATTTCTCGTTCGGAATGCTGATTAGCGTGTCGCAACAGCCGGCGAGTTCAGCCAAGCCCCGTTCCGCCTGTCGCATTCGACGCGGGCCTTCAAAGGAAAACGGCTTGGTGACGACCGCCACGGTGAGCGCGTTCAGTTCTTTCGCCAGCGACGCCACAACGGGAGCGGCACCGGTCCCAGTGCCACCTCCGAGTCCCGCCGTGACAAACACCATATCGGCACCTTCGAGAATTTCTATAATCTGTTCGGTATCCTCGAGGGCCGCCTGACGGCCAATTGAGGGATCGGCGCCGGCGCCTAAACCACTGGTCAGCTTCTTGCCTATCGGCACCTTATTGGCGACCGACGAAGCCGCCAAGGCCTGCTTGTCTGTGTTCAGAACGTAATAATCAATTCCGCCCAGACCTTCCTGGAGCATACGCGCCACGGCATTGGACCCGCCGCCTCCTACACCCACCACCTTGATACGCGTTCCCATTTGCAATTCTTCCTCGATGAGGAACTTCAGATCATCTCTCATGAACCACCTTCCACTCCCTTTGTCCTTCTACTCGTTCCGCTACTTCAGCACCAGGCCCGCCAAACCCGGGGCAGCACGTTTCCAGTCGCGCTTGAATCGCAGCCTTCCCGAATACATCGCCAACCCCGCTACCACAGTCCACGTAGGGTTATCCAGCTCAGGCGGCCAGCCATTAATCCCGGTCGCTAACCCGTTCCGCGCCTGGCAATTCAAGATGCGTTCCGCCAAGTCGCACATGCCAGGCAGGAGCGCTCCGCCGCCGGTCAGCACCGCCCCTTCGAGCAGCGATTGTTCCATGCCAACACGCAAAATTTCGGCGTAGACCCGGTCGAAGATTTCTTCGCCACGCGCTTCTAAAATTTCGTTCAACTGCACCCGGGTGGCTTCACGCATGCCTCTGCCTTCAGCCGAGGGAATCTCGATGATGCTTGTATCTGAAGCTCCTCCCGTAACGGCACACCCGTATTCTTTTTTGAGGCTCTCCGCATCTTCATAGTTCACCTTCAGAAGCCAGGAGACGTCACGTGTCATGTGGTCGCCGGCAACGGGAATCGCGGCGGCGAGCAATAGCGCGTCGCCATCGTAGACGGTCAAGTGGGTCGATTGCGCACCGACGTCAATCACGGCGACCCCGCGCGCCCGGTCCTCCGGCAGCACCGAAGCATACGCCGCTGCGATCCCTTCGAAGATAGACTCTTCCACTGCGAGATGCGCCTGGTGCACAGCGCCCACCACGCCCTCATGATCCTGGACAGACGCCGTCACGACATGGACATTTGCCTCCAACCGGGCACACGACATGCCTTTCGGGTTGCGATATCCAGCGCGACCATCGAGCGTGAAATCCTGCGGGCAGATCTGCAGCACTTGCCGGTCTTCTTCCAGGCGAACGCGCGCTCCGAGTTCGACGGCATAACGCAGATCGTCCGGCTCGATATCGCGGCGGCGTCCGAACTCGTACAGTCCTCTGCTATTTACTCCCGAAACCCAGCCGCCCAAACCGATGACGGCCGATTCCGGAGAAACCTGGGCGCGCAGTTCCGCCTCGTGAAGAGCAAATTGTATGCTTTGCACCAGAGCGCCCGGATCGCTCAATCGCGACCGGTTCCAGGCATGCACGGGCGCCTCTCCGTGTCCGAGAAATCGAATCGAGTTGTCCTCGAGCGCGCAGATCACCACTCGCGTCGTGGTCGCGCCCATATCCAATCCCACCGCCAGCTTCGCTTTACTGGGCATGTATTCCTTCCCCTACCGCCGTAATCTGACCATCGATCCGCAGGTCGAGCGTAGTCGCGTCCGGCCTGCGAGCCTTAACCTGGTCGTAGTTCGCCAAAAAATTCTGCAGCCTCTCGGCATAGTTTTCTTCGCCGATCATCAGGTTCAGTACTGAATCACCGACGTGCTCGGCAATGACGAGATTGTTGGGATCCGCGACGTTGATCTCCGAGACTTGCCCGGCGAGCGATCCGATGTCGCGCAACATGTTCAGCACACGATGAACACGAGCCTTACGGTCATAAAGCGGCTCCGTCTCCCGAATGCCGGTCAGCACGGGAAGAGTAAACTTCGCTGCTACCCGGGGCCGCAGGATATATCCGTCCGCGTCAATCAAAGCAAAATGCCAACCTCCCTCTCTGCTGGTTGGAGGAAGGTGCACAAAGGCAACGGGCACCCGTTCCCGAATCGTCACCTTTAGCGTTTTCGGCCAAATCTTCGCGACCGTTGCGTCCTCCACCCAGTCGATCGCAAGAAGCTGCCGCCGCCGCTCGATAATCGGCGCGAGATATAAACTGCGGCCAAAATCCTCCGCGAAAATGTGACGGATCTGGGCAGTCGACGCATAGTGGATTCCCTCCAAAACGAGATTTGGGCTTTGGCCTGCAAACTCATCCGCTTCCGAAACCCGGAAGCGATCGTCTTTGATCAGAAACTCTTCCGTGCGGTGCCAGGCGAACAGCGTGCTCACCATCAGCAGCATGCCGGCAACCAACCAGAACACAAAACGCCCCCAGCGGAGCCCCTCCCAGAAGCGCGGCTCGGGGCGCGGCTTTTCTCGCGTCTGCCCGCGCGGCATCAGCCTTCCTCCTTCAGCCGCGCGAGAATCTTTTCCGCCGCCTGTGAAACATTGCCCGCGCCGAGCGTGATGACGAGATCCCCCGGCTCAGCCTCGTTCGCGACCGCCTCCACACCTTCCTCGATCGACCTAACGTAGTGCGCCGACCGGTGCCCGTGTGCCTGAATACTCTCCAGCAAACTGCCCGCATTTACGCCTTCAATCGCCTCTTCCGATGCCGCATAGATGTCGAGCAGGAACAGGTTGTCGGCCTGATGAAACGCGGTTCCGAATTCATCGAGCAGGTGTTTGGTGCGTGAGAAGCGGTGCGGCTGAAACAGCACGTGGATCCGGCTATAAGGCGAAAGCTTCGCTGCCGCGAGCGTGGCCTTCACTTCCGTCGGATGATGCCCGTAATCATCGACCACCGTGACTCCGCGCTCCACTCCGCGCACAGAGAATCTGCGATCGACCCCGCTGAAGTTTCTCAATCCTTCTTTGATCTTTTCGAGCGGCACTTCCATCTCGATTCCCACCGCCACCGCCGCCGTTGCGTTCAGGACGTTGTGGATACCGGGCACGTTGAGACAAAAACGCCCAAGTTCTCCGTTGCGCGCCTGCTTGAAAGAAAACTCACTGCCCGCTCCCGATAACTCGACGTCGCCAATCTGCAGATCGACTTGCGCCGAGCGCCCGTATGTGATCGTGCGCCGCCGGATATCGGGAAAGATCTGCTGGATGTTGGGGTCTTCCATGCAAACGACCGCAGCACCATAGAAAGGCACTTTGTTGATGAAGTCGGTAAATGCCTCGCGGATCTCCTCGATTGACGCGTAGTGATCCAGGTGCTCGCGATCGATGTTTGTCACCACGGCAATAATCGGCGCGAGCTTCAGGAAGGAACCATCGCTCTCGTCCGATTCGACTACCAGCAGGCTGCTTTTCCCGACGCGCGCGTTCGATCCCTGCATCCCGACCACGCGCCCTCCGACCACCACGGTCGGATCCATGTCGGCAGCATTGAGCACGCTCGCCACCATGGAGGTCGTCGTCGTCTTGCCATGGCTTCCGGCAATCGCGATTCCGAACTTGAGCCGCATCAGTTCCGCAAGCAGCTCGCCGCGCGGGATCACGGGAATCTGCAACCGGCGTGCTTCAGCGACTTCGGGGTTGGTGGAATCGAGCGCGGAAGTAACTACCACAGCCTTCGCTCCCCCCACGTTTTCTGCGCGGTGCTCGAGGTATATCGTTGCACCAGCTTTTTGCAGACGCTCCGTGATAGGACTGAGCTTCAAATCGGAGCCCGAGACCTCGTATCCGAGAGTGAGCAGGACTTCCGCAATCCCGCTCATCCCAATGCCCCCGATTCCCACGAAGTGCACGTGTTGGGGCTTAAAAAACATTCTTCAGAAGTATTGTTCCGGCTTTCCTGGGTCGTGTCAATGCGCTATTTCCTGTTTTCGTACTTTCAACTCACATTTCTTCTCGTGGCGTTTCCGGCGGCTTCCTCCAGCACGTCGGCTGCGCGCTCGGCGGCATTTGGATGGGCAAAACGCCTCACGCTGTCGCGCATGCGCGCGAGTGCTTCGGAGTCTGTCCGCAGCGCCTCGACTTCCGAGAAGAACCGCTCTCCATTCATTTCCGCATCCAGAACCATTCGCGCCGCGCCTTCCCTAGCGAGTGCTTCGGCATTGCGGCGCTGATGATCATCCGCGGCAAACGGAAACGGAACGAGCACGGAGGCCATGCCGGCCGCGGCGATTTCATTTACGCCTCCGGCCCCGGCGCGCCCCACTACCAGATCGGCTGCACGGAAAGCAGCTGGCATGTCTCGGATGAACGGCACTACTTGACCTTCAAGACCCGAGTCGCGAAAGACTTCGACGAGCGCGTCGTATTCCGCGGGCCCGGTTTGATGAACAATCCGTACGGGTGATCCAGAATTGCGAAACAAAGGCCAGCTTTCACGGCCCGCGCGATTTAACGTTCGCGCCCCGCGGCTTCCGCCAGTCACTAGAACAGTAAACGGACCGGACTGCTTAGACTCGTTTTCAAAGAACTCCCGCCGTACCGGAAGTCCTGTCACTTCCGCCGCCGCAGGCGGAAACCATCTCAGAGTCTCTTCGAAGCCCAGCAGCGCGCGATGCACGCGCTTCGCGATTTTGCGATTGGCAAAACCCGGCACGGCATTCGGCTCCATGATGACGAGCGGCTTCCCCAGCAGCAGCGCGGATACAGAAACCGGGCCTGCCACGAAGCCGCCGGTGCTGAAAACTGCGGCTGCGCCGAACCGCCGCAGGATCCCGGCTGAACGCCCTAACCCGAGCGGAAGCCGCGTCGCCGTCTGCAGTTGTTTCACGAGCCCGACGCGATTCAGACCGCCGCTCTGAATGAACTCGATCTCGAATCCGGCTTCGGGAACAAGGCGCGCTTCCATCCCTTCTTTGGTCCCTATGAACAGCAGGCGGTGGCCGCGGTCCCGCAACACGCGCGCGACAGCAATCGCGGGTATCACGTGTCCGCCGGTGCCGCCGCCCGTCATGACGAACGAAAATCCCATCAGCCTGCGCTAAGCCGCATGCTCACTCACACTCAGCAGCATCCCCATCAGCAGAAGCGTACTGAGCAACGAGCTCCCTCCGTAACTGATAAACGGCAGCGGAATTCCTTTGTTCGGTACGAGGTCGAGCACAACGCTCATGTTGATGAGCGCCTGTACGACGACACAGACGGTAACGCTCAGCGCCAGGTATCTTCCGAAGTCATCGGTCGCCCGGTAGTAAGTCCGCAGACCTCGCCACAGAACCACCGCAAACCCGACCACCAGCAAGGCACATCCGAGAAATCCCGTCTCTTCTCCGACGACTCCGTAAATGAAATCCGTATGCGCCTCCGGTAGATACAGCATCTTCTGCCGGCTCTGCATCAGCCCCACGCCCAGCAGACCGCCCGAACCCACGGCAATCTTCGCCTGCCGCTGCTGGTATCCCGGATCGGTTGTGGACGCTGTTTGCTTGGCGTACTTGAGGATCGTCCCATTGGGATCGAACCGCGCGAGCAGCGTGTGATTCTGGTCGACGAAATCGATCGCCCGAGCCAGCCGGTACGGTTTCATA
>JAFAUR010000252.1 GCA_019243205.1 Acidobacteriaceae bacterium
CCCGTACCTCCAGTTCTGCAAGTAAACTCCACGTACGGAAGCAGCAACAGAACGCCCCCATGCTGGCATTCGGTGATACAGGTTTAGAAGCGTCATTGCCGGATAGCTGCTGCGACGCAACGAAAGAGTTCTTCCCAGCGTGGCAGAATCCGCTGCCAATCGTGGCGTGCGGCAGTCCGCTGTGCACATACATACAGGTTGCGAGCAAGAGATGCGTTCTGGAGAACATTACAGACCTGGGCCGCCATTGCAGAAGCATCCCCAGCCCGTACCAGCAATCCGCTCTTTCCATCTTCAACTAGATCCGGAACGCCACCTACATTCGTGCTCACCACAGCAAGGCCGCACGCCATAGCTTCGACCACACTGACAGGCGCGTTGTCGACGTTCGTTGTATTTAGAAATACGTTTGCCCGCCCGAGCCAATTCGGCACTTCGGATTTCGATACAGGTCCAATAAATCTGACGTAATCCGTCTGGCCCAACTCACGTGCAACTTCACGAGTATTTTCGAGCGACCCATCACCGTCGTCTGGTCCGATCATAAGGAGCTCGGCGTCCGGGAACTGCTTCCGCAACAGGGCGAGGACGTGAACCGCCATCTGTGGATTATAAATTTGATGGAAGCTCCGTAACCAGACTAATTTGGGACTGTTAGTCGCGATCGGAGTACGGCGTGGATACCGGGTTGAATCGATCGCATTCGGCAAAACGATTGCTCGCCCGAACGAACTCAGTTGTCGGGCAAGAAAATCGGAAGGAGCCGTAACAGCAGATGCCGAACGGATGAGCCTGCGCACACGACCCGGCCAACGTTCCGCAAACTGCGGTAGCGCTCCTCCATGTAGAGTCAGGATATAAGGTCGCTTCCGCCACCGCAGTGCTGCGGAAACAGCCTCGGCCCAGATGAAAGCCGGTCCGCTATAAACCTCGACGTGCGCGAGTCGAAAGCGGGGGCTGCTGAAATAAACGGTTGAAACCATATCGATCAGCCGCAGCGGGCGACTGAGTTTCGAAGACGTTCGAATGACGGACCAGCCGCGCGATTCTAGCCGGTCTGCTAATTCTTCGGAAACACCGCGCTTACGACCGTGGCAGGACAGGAAATTACCAGCGAATAACAGCCCGGGCGTCAAGAGATCTCCAGAACTCGCTTCAACGCTATGTCCGATCGTGTTGATGCGATAGCGCGATAGACAGCGATTAAGCGCGGCGCGAGTTGATTCGTTCCGTAATGCTGAGTTGCTCTTTGTAGACCCGCCTCGCCCATCTCGCTTCGCAATTCGGGAGATCGCGCAAGCAGCTTCATTTTTTCGGCGACGGAGATTTCATCGAAATCAGAGACGAATCCGGTCACACCAGGATCAATCAAGCACGCGGCGTTCCCGCACGGAGTAGTAATAACAGGCAGTCCGGCCGCCATACTTTCCAGAATCGAGTTGGGCGAGCCCTCCTTATCATCCGACGTAAAGACCAGCAGATCGGCCTTCGCCAGCACTTGCTTCGGATTCTCGGCGTGCCCGACAAAAATGAGCTCGCGATCACTCAACCCAAGCCCTCGAGCAAGCCGTTCTGCGTTGCAACGTTCGGGTCCATCACCTGCGACGATTCCGATTAGCTGTCGTACTTCTCGCCGCGCCAACGCAACGGCATGTACGAAGCGGTCGACTCGTTTGCTCGGGATGAGACGGCCCAAAAACAACGCCGTAACGACTCCATTCGCGTTCTTTCGCTGCCGGTTGACTATTCGCGACCACTCGCAAATATCGATTGCGTTGGGAATGACATGAATGCAGTCTGCAGAGGCCAGCCTGTTCGCGAGCAAGCCTGATCGCGTTTGCTCGGAATTCGTAATCAATGCCGGGGTGGACATGAGAAGTCGGATCGTAAGGCGACTGTGCAGATTTCTGAGATTAGCCAGGTTCGTGCGCACGGCGCCAATGCCGATTCCGTGTCCCATGCGAGAAAGCATCGCTGCGTAAGCGCTCATGTACGTGTGCCCAGCCTGCAGGAACTGCGGGCGAAATCTCTTCAGCGCGTGTGCTAACCTCGCAACTCGCAAAGCCGGATTCGAGAATCGCCCAACCCATTGCGGAACTACGCTCCGGTTCTGCAACCACTCGTCGAAGAATCCGTCGCGCGTTAGCGTGAATACTTCAACAGCAGCGCCGTATTTGCACAGGGCCTCCGCCATGTAGGCCATCTGTTTCTCGGCACCGCCTTGAGCCAGAGTCCCAGCCAAGAACGCGACCCGTAACTGCTCTTTACGTGCTGGCAAATTTTGGTCCGGCCTCTTCATGCCATGTCTGTTCTGAAGGTGAGATTCTGTGCGCCTGGGTCCTGAATCGCAATGCTGCTGCCGCGCTCATCGCCAGGAACCACAAATCCTTGCTCTGAAATTCGGTAGAAAGGAAACCGATCGTCAGCGCAGCGGCCGTAAGATATCCGATTCCGCGCACGCCGTTTGTGGCCCCCGCCCGCATCCCGCCGGTGACGAAGGATGCTACAAACAAAACCAGGAGAATAATGCCGGGAACTCCATTCTCCGTCAGAATTTTTACCCACCCGGAGTGCGCCTGCTTCTGGTGCCCCGCGAAAGGCGAGCCCTCGATGTCCAGATCAGCAAATGCCTGATCGAAACTGCCTGTGCCAATTCCAAGGGGATGACTCTTGAAGATTTCCCAGCCTGCAAAGGCTAGCTCTGAGCGACCACTGGTCTTGTTGGCCATAGATCGGTCGTCGTCGAACAGCTTTGCGACGCGTTGGAACGCATTTTCGCCCAGGTCCGAAAATGTGCTTACAAGCACAATTGACACTGCCGATACAAACACGACAGCTGGTATGCTTTTGCTCCCGGCAACTGCCTTCATGCGCACGAGCATGTAAAGGAGGCATACAAACGATACGAAAATGCAGCCGCGGCTACCGCTAAGGAAGATCCAAACCAGGTTGACTCCCGCGAGTGGCAGGAGAATTCGAATATCGCGAGCCGTTCGCGCTTCCATATAGGCTAAGCAGACAGAGAATAATCCTGTAAGAGGAGAGTGCGCAAAAGCGTTCGGATTCAGATAAGGGAGATCACTTCGCTGGGCATAGTAGAAGAAACCGGCTGTGGCGCCCAGGAATCCGTTCACAATCCCAAGCGAATACCAAATCCCAGGTGTGCATGCGGCTTTCATGAGATAGGCCGCAAAACCAACAGCGGAAGCCGCCCCGAGGAACTGCTGCCACCCATTTTCGAGATCCTCGGTCATCAGCAAATCGATGCCGAGAAGCGCAATGAACAATAGCAATAAAAGATGCTGAACGGTCGCTTTCTTCACTACCCGGTTTACACGAACAAATGCAATTACCAGCAGCAGAAGATTAAACGTATTCCAGCGCCAGATGCCCGCGTCACCCAATAAGCCCCGGCTGAGCGGATCGAGCGTGGTCAGCATACCCAGCCCGAGTGTTCCTAGGAACGGGCGCTTTAGTCCGACAATGGCAACCAAGACGCCAAGTAGGGATTGGGCGAGCAATGCTTGCTCGTAACCGGAAGTAAGTGCGATCAACCAGATCGCCGAAATGGCCATCAGCAAAGCGTGGTGGCGGAATCTAAGTTTCGGCGCGTCTTCGAGGTTGACCGTCGGATAACAGCTAATATTGCTCGTCATGAGCCTACCCGCCCGGCGAGTTGCTTACCTCGTCCAGTGTGACGCGCATATTTCGCCGATTCGAGTAGACCAGGCTTCAATCGTTCGCGACCGGGCGTAACTCCTGCACCGTGCGCGCAAAGCGGGCCAGTTCAAGTCGGCTCTCAGGATGTCAGTGAGTTTTCGCGCCAATTCTGATGAATGGCTCGGAGGGACCAGCCATCCGCGAACGCCATCTGCTCCAATGACGGCGCTTGCTGCACCTACATTTGACGCAATTACGGGCAAACCGAAGGCCATCGCATCCAGCCAGGCTTTGCTGAAGCCTTCCGTGAGCGATGGTTGCACGCAAATGTCGGAATACGACAGCTTGTCCGCCATTTCAGTCCGGTTCAGTTGACCGGCAAAATGTACCAGGTCCCCACACCCGAGCCTGTGAACGACTTGCTCAAGCTTGCTTCGCTGCGGGCCGTCTCCCACAAGTGTCAATTCCGGAAGCGGCGAGAACTTTCGCTGTTTCAGCGTGGCCAGCGCTTCGAGCAAACATTCGACGCCCTTTTCCTCGGAGAGTCTCCCGAGGTACACCAGCCGTGGCGGATCCGAAAGAACGCGGTCGAGATCGACTCGCATCGAATCAAGTTCAGATTGGGAGAGAGCAGTGGCGAAGATCCAATGAAGTTTCGGAGCAGGAGGCTCCGTGCCCTCGCCCGTTACTAACATCACCGACTTTGCTCCGGCAAGTAATCTCATTCCATTCTTGAGGACGCGGTTCATCCAAGTGGTTCGAGCGGTTTCGGCCCATGATCCGCAATATCGCACGAGCAAGCGCTTCCGTAACATCCATCCGACGAGCAGGCCAAGTGTTGGAATATCGCCAGGGATGGGAATGTGAACCACATCGGCAGCGCGTATCTGCCTCGTAATCTTTGCTAAATAGTACGGGAGGCGGCCAATTACCGATAACTTTCGTCGGAAATCGGCCCCGCATGGCTGATGCAGTGGAATGACATTTGCGTTTGAAGGAATGGGTAGGCCGCCGTTTCGGGGCGAGGAGCGCACGATCACCAAATCCATTTCGTCGAACAAGGAACCGATTCCGGCCATCTGTATCGGGAACCCACCGTCTGTTTTCCAAGCGCCCTGTGCATCTTGCCAACAAAACTTGGATGAAACAACACAAACTCGCACTACTGCCTCACCTGCCTAACTATGGTCTCCGGACGGCTGACCTGGATCAGGTTAGTGGTACGAAGATGATTGACCTGCTCCAGAAACGGCTCGAGT
>JAFAUR010000618.1 GCA_019243205.1 Acidobacteriaceae bacterium
GGAACGACAACCGGACCGCGCACACTGGCCGCCCAGAGAACGATGCCGGGGAAAGTGGTGGCATCCGGATAGCGCAGATCCCATTCGAAGCGATTCAGTCCCTGATTTGCAGGCGCAACTTGAGGACCTCCGCCGCCACGCGGTCCGGCTTCCTCGCCTTCCTCCTCAGCCGGCGTTGATGATTGAGCTCGCGGCGTTTCGGGAGCTCTACTTGAGAACTTCTTGACCAGCTTCCCATCCGCATCGAGGAATTCGAGCGTAACATCGCCCTGCGGCTTGTCTTTCAACCAGTAATAAACGACTGCACCATTGGGCGGATTGGCGCCCTCGTTCGCCGGCATCCCGCCGAACCCACGCGCGACGGCAGTTCGGTAAGTGTGCTTCGGCTGGAAAAGATGTACGTCCTCGTTCTGGATTCCGTCTTTGAGCTGAGCTAATAGCGGCAGGTCATCGAGGATCCAAAAGGCCCGCCCCTGCGTCGCCGCGACCAGTTCGTGCTCCCGTTTGTGAATCGCGAGGTCGGCAATCGGCGTGACAGGTAAGTTCAGCTGTAGCGATTGCCACTTGGCTCCGCCGCTAAACGAAACGTAAATGCCGGTTTCCGTACCTGCATAAAGCAAATCCTTCTTGTTCGGATCTTCTCGGATGCAACGAGTGAAGGTATTTTGCGGAATGCCGTCGTTCATCTGCCGCCAAGTCTTTCCATAGTCCGTCGTTTTGAACAGGAACGGACGGTTGTCGTCGAACTTGTACATGGTTGCAGCGAAGTACGCCGTACCCGGGTCGAACGGAGATGCTTCGATGGAGTTGATTTGAATCCACTCAGGCATATTTTTGGGCGTCACGTTCTCCCAATGAGCGCCTCCATCCTGGCTCAGGTGGACGAGACCGTCGTCAGAGCCAACCCACAACAGGCCTTTCTTTACCGGCGACTCGATAACTGTGAAGATCGTGTCGTAGTACTCGATGCTCGTGTTGTCTTTTGTGATCGGTCCACCGGACGAGATCTGTTTCGCTTTGTCGTTGCGCGTCAGGTCGGGGCTAATCGGTTTCCAGGTCTGTCCGCCATCGGAAGATGCGAACAGCGCATTTCCACCGGCGTACATCAGGTCGGGATCATGGGCGGAAAAGAGTAGTGGGAAGTTCCACTGGAAGCGATATTTCAGCTTGTCCGGGGCCCACCCCATTTCGTTGTCAGGCCAGACGGTCACATTGCGCAATTGACCGTCATGATGGTCGTACCGAGTGATCAGGCCGTCATACGAACCGGCATAAACAATGTTGGAATCCTTCGGCCAGGGTGCAATCCAGCCGCTCTCCCCACCCCCGACCGGATACCAGTCGCGCTCGCCGATGCCTCCGGTCGCGCTACGAGTAGCAATTTTCACGGTGGTGTTGTCCTGCTGTGCGCCATACGCATGATAAGGAAAATCTTCATCGAGCGCTATGCGATAGAATTGCGCAGTCGGCTGATTGTCCTCAGTCGTCCAGTTTGCGCCGCCGTTGACACTCACGTTTACACCGCCGTCATTTCCTTCAATCATTCTTTGTGGATCCGACGGGGCGATCCAGAGATCGTGATTGTCACCGTGGGGCGTGCGAATAGCGTTCCAGGTCTTGCCGGCGTCGTCGGAACGGAAGAAGTTTACGTTCGTGGCATAGACTCTGTTCGGATCCTTGGGATCAGCAAAGATGCGGCCGTAATACCAGGCACGCTGCCTCAGCTTTCTTTCTTCGTTAACCTTGGTCCACGTTTTTCCGCCGTTATCTGAGCGAAATACGCCGCCATCTTCCGCTTCGATTAGTGCGTAAACACGCTCTGGGTTTGCTGCGGAAACAGTGAGGCCGACGTTTCCTATAACGCCCTTTGGAAAGCCCGGATTCCGAGTCAACTCTGTCCAGGTGTCACCACCATCTGTCGATTTGAAAATGCCGCTACCCGGACCGCCGCTCTCCAGATCCCAGGGCTTACGATAGACCTCCCAGAATCCCGCGTACAAAATGTTAGCGTTCGTGGGATCAAAAACCAGCTCGATTGCGCCGGCTTTGGGTCCTCGTGAAAAAATCTTTTCCCACGTCTTCCCGCCGTCTTTACTCCTGTAAAGCCCGCGATCCTCATTGGGAGCCCAAACGTGCCCGAGTGCCGCAACGTAGACCAGATCCGGATTTCTTGGATTAACGCGAATGCGGGCAATCTGACGCGTGTTTTCGAGACCGATATGTTTCCATGTCTTACCGCCATCGAGCGACTTATATACGCCGTCCCCGTGAGAAACGTTGCCGCGGATGTCGTACTCTCCTGTCCCCGCGTAGACGACGTTGGGATCCGACTCGGAAACAGCGATCGCGCCAATGGAAGATGTTCCGAAGTTGGAGCCGTCGGAGACGGGCTGCCAACTCATGCCGCCATTCGTCGTTTTGAACACGCCGCCCCCGACGCCGCCGAAATAGTAAACATTCGGCTGGGAGTCGACGCCGGTTACAGCCGCGACGCGGCCTCCACGGAAAGGACCCACGAGCCGCCACTTGAGTGTCTTCAAGACAGACATATCCTGAGCCGATAAGAGGAAAGCAGAACAGAGGCCAAGGACGATAGGTACAGTTCTTTTCATCATGCGATTTCGGTGGTTCTGAGTAAAAAACATCTATTGCTGCGAAGGGGCATCAACGGCCTGAATCTGAGCCAGATTGTGATGTGCAAGCAACTCATTGAATCGGCCGAGGTCAGTCTTCAATGCATCGTTGAATTTGGTCTCTACGGCGTTAAGCCTCTCGGTCAGAATCCGGTAGATTTCGTAATCCTGATCAGTGGGCGGATTGTCTCCCGTCTCAACCGTTCGAGCGAGCGCGGCAATCTGATTGTTCAGTTTGATCGGAAAATTCAGCGGATCTTCGTTGGCCCGGTTTCGGACCTGGTAAATCTCTTCCTCAATGGTCGAGAGACGGTCCCGAAGAGAAGCACCGGCCGACCGAATCTCGGCGTTATCCGTTTTGTCAGCCCGATCCTTCGCATCCTTGTTGATCTTCCTGATAGCGATAACCATGTCGTCAGCGCGACTCACTTGGTCGCGGACCTGTGAGGCGAGTCGGAACTGCTCGTGCAATTGGGCGAGCGTGACATGTTCCCGCTCATCGAGCTTGAGTGTGAAAGGCTGTGTCTGGGTTTGGCCGTTCGCGATCACTCGAACCTGATAATCGCCAGGAACGGCCAATGGTCCCTGTTCAGCGCGAGCCCCCCACATGATCTCGCCTTCGAAAACCGTAGCGCCTGGATAACGGAGGTCCCAGACGAAACGATTTCCTCCCGCTTTGCGGCTCGGCGGCGGTGTGCGCGGCGGACCAAATTCACTATCTTCGTCCCCGGGCTTTTTGGCTTTCTTATCTTCTTCGTCGGAGCCCACAAAGCTCCGGACCTGCTTACCGGTTGCATCAAGAATCGTAACCGTCACCTTGTCCGCCGGCTTTGCAAGATAATAGTCGATCGCTGCGGGCCGGTAAGACCGAACAGCTTCGCCGGGTTTGAACAGATGCAATGCCGAGGCAGAAAGCGAGCTGTCGGCCTGGCGCAGAACTCCGATGTTGTCGAGTGCCCAGAACGAGCGGCCATGCGTGGCAATCAGGAGATCGTTGTCCAAAACGAGCAGATCGGAAACCTGTGTATCGGGCAGGTTTAGCCGCAACGATTGCCAGTGTGATCCGTCGTCGAAGGAAATGTAAATGCCATGCTCCGTGCCCGCATAGAGCAACCCGGCACGCTTCGGATCCTCACGCGCGACATGGACGTAATCGGATTCCGGAATTCCATCGACGATCTTGGTCCAGGTCTTTCCGAAATCGTGCGTCCGGTAGATATACGGCTTACGATCATCCAGCTGATATCGTTTCGCGGCGAGATAGGCAGTTCCAGGTTCGTGGGGCCCGGCGTCGATCATGCTGATCCGAGAAAACTCGGGCAGGCCGTTCGGCGTGATATTGGTCCAACTCTTACCGCCGTCTCGGGTAATGTAGGCCATCCCGTCATCCGATCCTGTCCAGATCGTGTTCGCGTCCTGCAGCGAGGGAGCGATGGTGAAAATCGTTCCATAAATCTCCGGGCCGTTTTGATCCTTAGTTATCGGACCACCGGAATCGCCCAACGTCTTCGGATCGGCGCGAGTGAGATCCGGACTGATCGCCTGCCAGCTCTGGCCCTGGTTGGTGGTTTTCCAGAGGTGCTGAGACGAGGTGTAAAGGATGTTCGGGTCGACCGGAGAAAAGACGATCGGAAAGGTCCATTGCCAGCGCTCTTTCAAGGCGGCGGCCGGCATGCCCGAGAAGAAAAGCGGATACACCTGAATGTCACGAATAGCGCCGGAGGAGCGATCAAAGCGAGTGATCAAAGCCCCCTGGCTCCCGGCGTAAAACACGTTCGGATTCTGAGGATCCGGCGTCACATATCCGCTCTCGCCTCCGCCAACCGCGTAGTAAGGCGCAAACATACCCGACGACATCATGCGAGGCCCGGGCACAGTGCTCTGGACACAAACGGTTGTGTTGTCCTGCTGAGCACCACAGACCTGATACGGAACATCCTTTGTTACTGAGATGTGGTAAAGCTGCGCTGTCGGGAACTCCTGTGCTGTCCATGTAGTTCCGCCATCAACCGATACGTTTCCGCCGCCGTCGTTGCTATTGATCATGCGCTGATTGTTGGTCGGATCGATCCAGAGATCATGATTATCGCTGTGGGGAGGCCGAAGGACTTTGAAGTTCTTTCCGCCATCGGTGGACTTCAGAAAGGCGACGTTGGCGACGTAGAGCGTGTCCTTCTCCTTCGGATCAGCGATAATTCGCGAGAAGTAGAAAGCTCTTTGCAAAGCTCTGCGGTCCTGGCTCACCAAGGTCCAGGATGCGCCGCCATCGTCGGAACGGAACAGTCCGCCGTCGGTGGCTTCCACCATCGCATACACTCGGTTGCTATCAGCCCCGGAAATCGAAATACAAATCTTGCCGAGAATTCCTTGCGGCAGGCCCTTGTTTCGCGTGATCTCTGTCCAGTGATCACCGCCATCGGTCGATTTGAAAAACCCGCTGCCGGGTCCGCCATCGTTCAGTAGCCAGGGAGTTCGATAGACATCCCACGTCGAAGCGAAGATCACTTTGGGATTGTGTGGATCGACGGCAAGATCGATGGCTCCGGAATGATCATCCCGGTACAGCACCTTCTTCCACGTTTTCCCGCCGTCGGTGGATCGGAACACGCCGCGCTGTTCGTTGGGCCCGTAGGGATGCCCGAGAGCAGCCACGTAAACCACATCCGGATTCGTCGGATCAATACGGATGCGCGCAATCGCATGCGTATCCGCTAGCCCCATGTGTTGCCAGGTCTTACCGGCGTCGGTCGACTTATACAGACCATCGCCCTGCATGATGTTGCCGCGCAGCTCAGTTTCGCCCATGCCGACGTAAACGACATCAGGATTTGATTCGGAAACCGCCACCGCGCCCACGGAACTGCTTCCGAGATGTCCATCTGTTACGGGCTTCCAAACCGTCCCGCCGTCGACGGTTTTCCACAGACCGCCGCCTACAGCGCCAAAATAGTATTCGAGCGGGCGTTTGACGGACCCGGCACACGTCAGCGATCTGCCTCCGCGGTTTGGCCCGATATTTCTCCATTTCAAGCCATCGAACAGCTTCGAATCGATGGAGGTCGAAGCGGCGGAATCAGCAGAACCGGGGAGGACGGCTAAAAGCAGAAGACAAGAGAAGTGCTTCAGAGTCATGTATTCGAATCCCTCTTTTTGTCGCTGGCGCTTCGACTGAGAACCATTTAATGTCGTTCCGTGCCACGTGCACGTTACGGCGCGCTCGTAAATCTATAAAGGTACCGCAGTCGCTATCCGGGTTTACCGGGATTCGAATATAGTTATCGCGAGCGGCTGGGAATCAGAGCCGCTCGCGCTTAGGGCAGGTGTTAGTTCAAGGGAGCATCTTGCCGCCAGTAGCGTCGAAAACGGTTCCGGTGAAATACCGTGACTCGTCGGAAGCAAGGAAAACGTAAACCGGTGCGAGTTCTGCCGGCTGGGCGGGCCGTCCCATCGGGCTGCTCTGCCCGAATTTCTTGACCTGCTCCTCGGGAGTTGTTGACGGAATGAGCGGAGTCCAAACGGGCCCTGGCGCTACCGCATTGACGCGAATGCCCTGCTTGATCGCCAATTGCGAGAGTCCCTTCGTGAACGTCACGATCGCCCCCTTCGTACTCGCGTACGCTAGGAGGGTTGGACTTGGCTGGTACGCCTGGACGGAAGCTGTGTTGATGATTATGCCGCCTTCTTTCATTTTAGAAAGCGCCGTGCGGCTCAGATAGAACATCGCATGGATATTCGTTTTGAAAGTTTTGTCCCACTCCTCCGGTGTCAACTCGTCGATTGACTGATGGTGCATTTGGAATGCGGCGTTGTTCACCAGAATGTCCAACCCGCCAAGCTCTTTGACTGCCCGGCTGATGAGTTCCTCGCAATGTTTAGGATTTTCGATGGACCCGGGAGCTATTACAGCTTTGCGCCCCGCTTCACGCACAAGGCGCTCGGTTTCCTTCGCATCCCCATCTTCATTGAGGTAGGAAATCAGGACATCAGCACCTTCCCGCGCGTACGCCAGCGCGACGGCCCTGCCGATGCCACTATCTGCGCCAGTGATGAGAGCCTTTCGTCCCTGCAGCCGGCCGAAGCCCTGGTAGGTCTGCTCACCATAATCGGGCTGCTCGTGCATGTCTTTCGACAGGCCGGGAGGCGGCTGATTCGGCTCTTCAAAAGGGGGCTTTTTGTCCGCCGTTTTCGGATCCGCTGTTTGCGTGCTCATAATTCTCTTCTGGTTGATCACTGCTGGAAGAGAACGTTTCCACGACGGAAATACGAGGCTTTACATACTCGCCTTTACGAAAACCCTATCCGGAGCGGCAATGCTCGCATCCTTTTCGTTGATACTGACTTTGATGGGTTGAAGCCCCGACTTCTCCTCCGGCTTCGCGCTGAAGGTAAGGATGTATTGGTTTCGCATCTGCTGAGCGATCTGTTCGAGAAACGGTTGGAAGGAGACTGGTGATCCGAAGCCAATGTAATACGATTCGCCGCCCGTTTCATCCGACAACTGGGATAAAAAGTTTTGACCCCAAGTATTGCGCCAGTAGGAATGTCCCCAGTGTCCTACGCTCGGACTGTAAATCGTGTATACGACAACACCGGCTCGCTGCGCATCGGAGATACCTTTGTTGACATACGGATTGTCAGGGGCAAAGCCTCCGCCCAGTCCTTCAATGCCGCTGCTGATCATGATGACTTCTTTGCGCGGCGCCCCCGGCTCAGGCCAACGTTTAATGGCATCCGAAAGCGAATCATACGGACTCACATCTGCTCCTCCCGGACCCAAAGCGACTCGAATGGAATTGGCGGCGGCAGTATGATCATTGGTAAAATTCTGGACCATCTGGGTCATCCCGTTCCGCATGTAGCCGATTCCGATTTGAGTGCTCGCGGGCAAGGAAGTGATGAATTGCTTCAAGGTGCCAAGTTCTGTATCGAAGCTCGAGCGAGCCGAGTCATCGATCAGAAGCAAAAGCTGCATGGCGCTGTTCGAGCCCGCGGGCGCGAGCGAAATTATTGGACGCTTGTCCTTTCCTTGCGCAACGGTGATGTCCTGGGCCTCAATGGGCGGGATGGTTTTCCCGCGCTTCGGCTCCAGCGTCACAACAATGCTCGTTGGCACTCCCTGAGCGCTGGTCCCCTGCGCGACCAAAATGGGAACACATGCGGCGAGCAAAGCGAGTGCGGGTGAATACCTCGCAAAACTGGTTTTCGTCATTATTACAACTCCGGCAGGCTTTTGCCTGCGCTGCTGGTGCACTCAGATGAGTGCTGCGGCGGGTCTGGTCCGAAACGACCGTCTCTGACGGTTTGACGCAGCCAACTGTTCTAAGGATGCAATCACGTATGTCTCGAACTGCTCGGCCCTGACCCTTGCAGTATGCAAACGCAATGTCCGCGCACGAGCGCGGGCACCGATCTCTAAGCGCTTTTCATCAGGCACACGCAAGTAAGACGAAACGTGTTGGCATTTCCTGGCTAGTAATATTTCCACTCCAGGTTGAAAGATCGTTTCCAAACCAGGCCAGGAATCCGAGATGATAGGCACACCACAGGCCGCGGCCTCAAACAGCCTGACACTCGGGGAGTAGCCGGCTCGTATCATGTCGCGGCGTGTCAAATTGAGTGTAAATCTCTGGGAATTGTAAAACTTACGGTGGCTACTCGCCGGAAGATGGTGCACGTGTTGCACGTTAGCAGGCCATTCCACCGTATCCGGATACTGCGGTCCCGCAACCACAAATCTTCGTTCCGGCTCCTTGCGCGCGACGGAAAACAGCAACTTTTCGAGGTTCGGCTGCCGGTCTTCGGCATAGGTGCCGAGGTACCCTATATCCCACTCCGAGCGCCGCTTTTCAGGATAATAGAGCGCCGGATCAACTGAGCAGTACAGCGCCTGTGCGCATGGCGATCCGAGTTCTCTTTCGATGTACCGGAGCGTCGGTCCTCCAGTAAATGATAGATACAAGTTATATTTACTGACTAACTCAGTCCGGAGGTACTCGCAATCTCCTGCACGTAGGTGAGCTAATGTAACCGGCGTATCTATGTCATAGAATCCTGCCAGGTTTCTTGCAGTGGAAATGACCCATTCTCCAACCAGAATGCCTTCAGGCACATACGATCCGACGATCACGACGTCAGCATCCCGGATTACATCCGACCAGCGGTCTTTCAACTCATCCAGGCTCTCGTACAGACCAATGCGGCAGTAGTCCGTTTTGTCGAACTCTCGATTACTCGAGTACCAGGGAACATCCCTCTCAAGAAACGTTAGTTTATGGCCGCGCGCTGCCAATTCCTTAAGGAGGCTTCGATAGGTAGTCGCATGGCCATTTCCCCACGTCGATGTGATCGACAGGCCAAGAAAGACACAATGGAGCTTCGAATCTCTCAAGCCCTGATCTCCACGGGAGATTTGATGCGAGCCAAAGCGTCGGTCAGAATCGATTGCACCATCGCACCCCGTTGGGCATAAGTATGATCCTGTAAGACCCGCTTGCGTGCCGCCTCGCCTATAAGCATGGCGCGGTCGGGAGTGAGTTCATTTAATGTACGGACCACATCGGCTCCGTTCTTAGCTAGCAGAATCTCATCACCGGGATTCAAGAACGCTTCGACACCGATCCATTCGTCGGTAATAATGCAAGCTCCCGCACCCGCCGCCTCGAAGACACGGGTGGCCGGCGAAAACCCGTATCGCGCCATGCTGTCGCGGCTGATATTTAGGACCGCCAGCGCCGAGCAATTGAAAGCATTGTGATCCGCCGTGTAGACGTGACCGACATACCGGACATTCGACGGTAGGTGTTTATCATGCCAACCGTTTCCTCCCAGTACAAAGCTCCGTTCCGGAGTCAGGCTGGCAGCTCGAAGAAAGAACTCGTCCACGCGACTCTCCCGGTCGGGTAAACGATTACCGAGAAACGAGAGATGACATAGGAACCGGGGATCAGAGTGAACCGGGTAATGCACGTCGGGATCAAATGCGTTATAGATGGCGATGCACTCGCGGGCGCCTCTCTTTATGTATTCGTCGGTGACTCGCTTCCCTCCCCCATAAGTCAGGACGAGATCGAAACGTCTTAGCACCGTCTGAAATGGATCGTCAGGGTCACTCGCGAGGCGTTCCAGAGTGGCCGGAGCGTCCACGTCCCAGAAAAGCTTGCAACAGAACTCGGGCATTCGCGAGATCCGATCCTCGAGGAGCTCGTCCAGAACACCCACGCCGCTGGCCTTTACAGCGACATCGCATTGACGTGAATAAGTCAGGTGCCGCTCGATCTCCGCGAAGTCGCCAGGCTTGTACACAACAACCCTGGCCCATTCCGGATCCTCGATGTCGCGATGTTTCTGCCGATCGTACGCATCGGGTTCGAAGAACGTGATCTGATTGCCAGTGCCGGCGAGCGCGCGCAGAATTCCACGATAATAAGTGGCTGCGCCGTTCCAATAAGCCGAAACCAGGCTGGAACCCCAAAAAGCAATCCTCACGAACCTACCTCGGCAACCTCCGGCTGAAGAGAAGCCGGCCGAATGCCCTCGTAAATGTTCAGCAATTCAGATACGCGATGTGCACACGTATGGCGCTTCCGGATTGTCTCCAGACCGGAGAGGCCCAGTTCGGAAGCCATATCGTCGTCTTTCAAAACGTCAGCAATCTTGTCGCTCATGTCCGCACCGTCGCGAGCCATCAGAAAATCTTTTCCCACGCGGAAGAGACCCTCGCAATCCGTCCACGGGGCGGATATCAGCGGAATCCCGCAGGCCAATGCTTCGAAAGGACGGATCGTCGGTATGCCTGGCAACTGTCGCGTGTAGGGTCTCCTCGGGACGTGGACAGTCGCCCGGAAGCAAGCGAAAACGCCGGGAACATCGAAGTTCGGCAGCCAGCCCCTGTACTCTATTGCAGCCGCCCGCAGTTCCTCGAGAGCGCTATCCGGATATCGAACGCCAAACACCTGTGACCTCAAGCCAAGCTTCCTCACAGGTGTCAGGAAGAACTCGCGCAATTCCTCCGTTCGCTCTTCGTCGCCCCAGTTCCCAATCCAAACGAGGTCGCCGCGATCGCCGGAACATTCGCGCGGATAGAAGACACTCGTATCAGCTGCTTCATGCCACACATAGACCTGCTTGCCCCATCCGTGACGCTCATATGCTTCCTTGAGAGAAGCGCCATACGCGAGCACGCCATCGTAATTCAACAAATCGAAACGGGCAAGCTCATGCTCAGCGGTCATGGCCCTGTGATGAGTGTCATGAAAAAGCAGGCGAACGTTTCTATTTCGGGTGCGGTAATTGCCAAGCTGCGCAATTAACTTCGAGTCGTTCCACTCATGCGCGATCACCAGGTCCACGCCGTCCAGCCATTCTTCGATTTGCAGGCGATGAATGTCGTAGCGAGTACTACGAAGCTTTGGGAATGTCCTTTCGAAACCGGCAATCGCCGAGAACCCGCGATCGCGCAACAGATTTTCGCGGCTCCAGCTGTCCTCAGGTTCGAAGATCCGCAATTCGTGCCCTCGCGCCTGCAGTTCCGTTGCGATCCCCCGAAGAAAATGCGCATTTCCGTGGTTCCAGTCAGAAACGAGCGAGTGATAAAAGAGCGCAATGCGCATCGCTAAGCTGCTGTCTCCTCTCCGAGCTCCGCGATTTGACGATACAGGTTAACGTACTGTTGAACGCTCTTTTCAGCCCGATAGTTCTGGGCCCGCTCGAAAGCCGCCCGGCCGAAGTCCATCCTCCGATCTGTCTGTTTTGCCAAATCGGCAAGTTCAACGGCCCAATGCTCGGCCTCCCGCGGATTCAAGAACAGCGCAGCGCCGTCCCAGAGCTCGCGAAGACTGGGAATATCAGCCAGTACGAGACAGCATCCCGCACTTGCGGCTTCGAGCACGGCGAGACCAAAAGGCTCGTACAGCGCCGGGTGCACGAATATGGCAGCGCGCTGCATTTCCTTGATTAGTTCCGAGTGGGGGAGAACTCCCAGATGCACCAAGGAACTGATGCTCCGGAGCTTGTTTTCCGGATCCTGGTGGCTACCTGCGAGCCGGATGGGCCATGGCAGTAATGGAGCGATCTCTTCGAGAATGGACAGATTTTTCGCTGGATCCCAAAGGCGTCCACTGGCAAGATAAAACGGTTCCTTCGAGACCGGCTCGCGAGAAAGCATTCGACCGAAATTATGAATTACGCGGACCTGAGTCTCCGATAACGCGTACTCCCGACGCAGCGATTCCGACATACTCCGCGAAGGAGCCACAACCGCGGTACTCGCCAGTAAGCCGGCGAGCACGCGGCGTTTGTATTCGGTCCACTCTGCGCCCGCAGGTTCGTCTCTGACGGCGCGGCACCAGGAACACACGCACGAGTGCGCAACAGTGATGACGGGGCGGCGCCACGGTAAGGCCGCGTGCGCATACCCATTCAGGTGAATGAGATCCGGGTTGAACTCGTCCGTGAGGCCAAGCAGCCACTCAGCGGCGCTGTCGACGTCCTTCCATGGAGAGGGCATCCATTCCAGCGCGAAATCGCCGACTCCGAGTTGGACGCTGGGGATTCTTGAAACTTGATCGCACTGTACCTCAGAAGGCCGCGGCCCCATGCTAGCCAGCAAAATCGTGAAGCCTCGTTTCGACAGCTCTGATGCCAGGTCGATCGAGTATTGCCATACGCCTCCTACGGCGTCAGTGGTCATAAGGAGCCGAAGAGGCGTCGTAGCTTTGATGTCGAGACTATCGACCATTCCCGGCGACTTCCAGTTCCACCAGAGGCTGGGGCCGCTGCTCCTGGATGTCACTGAAGGAATCGAAACCCGTCAGGTAAGCCTCGTGTGCGCGTTCCCAGGCTTGATCATCCGGTGCACCCCACATGCGTGTGTACTCCGGAGAACCAGGATACGGAAAGAGAGGAACAGGTTTGTTCGCCCACACACCATGCTTTTCGAGCTGCAGACGCCAGCGTTCAATGTCGTCTGCGTCATCTTCGGTCATCGCGAGTAAGTTGGCCTGGACAAAAGGCACGAGCTGCTTAGCGTAGATTAGCCGCTCAGTCAGCTCATCCGTCGACATTTTGCATTTCTTGTCCAGATAGGCTCGACCCGCCTCCGTAATACTCTCGACGCCAGCCTCAATCGACACACATCCGGCACGGGCAAGAGCCTCGATTGCGGAATGGTTCCAAAGATCGATACGGGTCTGAACTCCGACCTTCACCCGCCGTTCGGCCAACGCCGATAACAGAGCCATATCCGGCAAAAAGATCTCATCGATGAAGTAGACATACTCGACGCCGTACGAGAGCAGCGTATCCAATTCCTGAAGAATCGTTGCCAGCGGACGTTTGCGGTAATTGTTCCTGAAATTATCCTTCGCGCAAAACGTGCAGTGATAAGGGCAACCGCGCGAAGCCTCCATCTCGGCACCCGGTCCGACAGGCTCAGTATCGAAACGATGATGATGATGCCGGTGTCTGGCGATCACGTCTGCCGGCCATGCGAGCGCAGGCAACAGCTTCATGTCTGCAGCACAGTTCGGACCTTTGATGACGATCTGATCTCCATCGCGGTACGCGACGGAAGTGACGGGATCCGCTCCGTTCGCGAGCCCTGCGATGATCTCTTCACATTCACCCAGAATTACGGCATCCGCGTCGAGTTTTCGAAGCGTGGCGCGGGGCGTGGTCGATCCGTGAGGACCTACGATAACCAGTTTGCCGCCGAAAGGCCGCACTTTGGCGCACATCTCCCGGGGGACCCGGATTTCCGGCGGCGGGCAGCGCCAGAACAGATAGCTCGGAGCCGTTGTAATGACCGTCATGTCCGGGCGGAAATCACGAACTCGGTCAGCCACGGCCTTCTGAGTGAGTTGCTCCAGGTGTCCGTCGATCAAAATCGACTGATGCCCGCTTGCGTCCAGTAACGCTTTCGAATACCCGAGTTCCAATGGAAGGTGCGGCTCGCGGCAGCCAAAATAGATGCTGCCTTCGAAGGTCCACGGAGGATTTACGAGAGCAACTCTCATCAGGCCACCTGCGCCTCCGACGCAGCAATCAGTGACGGCCGGGCAAGATACCACTCATGAAGGCGTCCCAGCCCTTTACGGACGCTCACCTGGGGAGCCCATTCAAGCCGGTCGCGTATCTTCGATGTATCTGCGATGTACCACTTCTGATCGGCCGCGCGTTCCTCACGCCATTCGATCTCGATCTTGTCTCGTGTCAAGAGTTGAAGCTCTTTGATGAGCTCAATCAGACTCACGCTATTCTCGACGCCGCCCCCCAAGTTGAATGCTTCCGCGCTTGAAGCCGGATGTTCAATCGCCAGGCGCATTGCCCGCACTAAATCTTCGATGAACAGCAAATCTCTGACTTGTTTGCCGTCACCATAAATCGTAATCGCTTCGCCTTTCATCGCCTGCCGCAGGAAATGCGCGACCCAGCCCTGATCTTCGGAGCCCAACTGGTAGGGACCGTAGATACAACTCATCCGAAAAACGGTAGCACGCACGCCGTATGAGCGGGCATAATCAAGCACATATTGATCCGCGCTACCCTTTGAGCATCCATATGGCGAAAGAAACTCAAGCGGCTGATTCTCACAAGCCCCATGCTCACGCGTAGATTGATCGGCCGGCTCGTAACGCGTCGGAGTCTGGTTAAGCGCAACCCATTTCAGCCGGCCGTATACTTTGTTCGTTGACGTGAAAAGAAGCGCCGGCCGTGAACCGGAGTGACGAACCGCTTCGAGGAGGTTCAGCGTACCGAAAAGATTTGTTCCCGCGTCATCGATTGGATCTTCGAGACTGGTAGTCACGGCGACCTGCGCCGCCAGATGGAAGATCTGATCAGCTTCCTCTACGGCGCGCTCGACGGCGTTGGCATCGCGCACGTCGGCCCGGGTAAAACGCATCAGTCCCGGGAAGTCGCCTTCGAGTTCCCGGACGTTGGCATCCACGCCGGCGCGGCTCAAATTGTCAAAAACGTGTACCTTGTGCCCCTCCGCTAGACAGGTGCGAGCCAGATTGGCGCCAATGAATCCGGCGCCGCCTGTGATCAGTATCGACAGTCTTTTCACGACCGGTTATCCTCAGACCACCAACCCGCGAGAAGCCAGCTCGTTACGCATTTCATTGAAGCGATCCTGAGCGGTTTGCTGATCGAGCCATTCGGCCAAATCGCGCATGCCGGTTTCTAACGCAACCTGTGGCTGATAACCAAGAACACGTTGCGCCAGACTGATGTCGGGATAACAATGGCGGATATCACCGACTCTGTATTTCCCGGTGATCTCAGGCTCGAGCTTCTTCCCCAGCACCTTGGCCAGCTTGCGAGCGACTTCCGCAATCGTGATTGCGTTCCCGCTGCCGACGTTGAAAACCAGATTCTGTGCTTCCGGAAGCTCTAGCGCCAGGCGGCAGGCTTGCGCAACGTCGTACACGCTCACAAAATCGCGCAGCTGCTGACCATCCTCGAAAATGATCGGCCGCTGCTTGTTCATCAACCTGGAAGCGAAAATAGCCAGTACGCCTGTGTACGGGTTCGAAAGCGATTGGAAAGGTCCATAAGCGTTGAAGAATCGCAAAGCTACTGTCGGCAGACCGTAAGCGCGTCCGATGATGAGGCACATCTGCTCCTGGTCATACTTCGACAGCGCGTACACGGAAGCAAGCGACGGCTGTTTCGATTCCGGCGTCGCCACCGGTCGAAGCGGCAAGCCCTCTGGGGTCGCCATCTCCCAGTCCCGCGCCTTCAACTGGCTAGGCGTGCGAAAAGCCTGGCCGTATTCCGACCCGTCCGGCGTCAAATACAGTCCCTCACCGTAAACGCTCATGCTGGAAGCTACAACGAGCTTCTTGACCGAGTGTTTAACTAACCGCTCCAGCAATATCGCTGTGCCGAGATTGTTGACGCTCGTGTATTCAGCGATTTGATACATGCTCTGACCGACACCGACCAGAGCCACAAAGTGATAAACCGCCTCTACGCCGGACAACGCTTCATCCAGCACCTCAGGATTTCGAACGTCGCCCAGCATGAACTCGACGTCTTTGTGCAGGTAGCCAGGCCGGTCCGGCGTTTCGCCGTGAACCTGCGTCACAAGGCTGTCGAGAACGCGGACACGATAGCCCGCTCTAAGCAATTCGTAAGCTACATGAGAACCAATAAATCCAGCACCGCCTGTGATAAGAACGGTTCCTCTCATCGTCCGTGTTTTCCTCGTTTTTGGGAATGTCCCTGATGAAACCCGGGAATCTTAAAGATAGATTGGCTGGGGAACTGCATCCACTGTCGTGTATTCGACAATCTTGCTCGATCATGAGCGGCAGCGCATATCCCTCTGATACTAGTAAGAAGCACAACAACCAGCTTTGTTACTACTTACCTACAAAGGATTGTTCGCCTTATCTACAAAGATGGTCGCTCCACACTAGTGTTTTTACTAGTTCGAGTACCGTTTCACCATGGCGGCGCAAAATTCGGCGTATTCTTCGGGCCTCCTCGGTGGACTGGTATGGTGGGGGCGGACGCCACACCGTTCTGGCGTAAAGCAAAATGTAACAGTCGTCTCAAAGGGCTCCAGCAGCTTCATTTGGTGGTCGAACCACCGCTCGGCGTTGGGCCTTTCAAAGTCCGCCCAGCTCAGTCCGGTGCGTAATTTCCGGACACCGAAGTCCCGCAGCGCACGTATGCCCTCTTCAAGGCGGTGATCTTCAAAGTGGAACCACTGGCAGATCCCCAGGGAAGGCGCGTATTCTGCGAAACGTCTGGCTGCAAGCTTGGGATTTCCATCCTCTCGGTACAGGCCCATGTAGAAATGCCGGTAGTAAGCAGAGCCCTCGCTCTCCCGGTGACGCGTGGTGGCAGGCCACGCCCGCGGCAGGTCGAATAAACTGTACCAGTAAACATGGTCGAGTCTGGGAACCAGAAGCTCGGCCGTCTTCTCCAGGCCGAATTGCTGGACTTCCTCAGCGCCGAAGGATGAGGCGCCAACCTCCGAGACCCAGATCGGCTTGTCTGTCACGGAGCGAATTTCCGCTATCTTGTCGGGCCACTCATGGATGGACCAATGATTCCAATCCAGCGGGAATCCGTGAAGCGCGATCACATCGACCCGGTTGAGGGCGCCCAGTTTTTCCATCCGGGTCACAAATGCAGGGTCTATGGGCGAGATTCCACCTAGCACCTTGACAAGGTTCGAGTTCTCCGCCTGAATAGCCGTCGCAGCAACCTTGATCATTTCGGCATACAGCGACCAATCAGGATCAACCTCAAAATCCCAGTGAGACAAATTGTTCGGCTCATTCCAGAGCATCACTGCTTCAATCATGCAAATTGTTTGATCTCTTTGTTAGGAACCGGATATCCAGATTAGCTGGTGAAGTTACCTGGCAGGGGATAAAGAAAGGCATTCGGATCGCAGCGGCAGACAAATACTTCCGCCTCGGGCGTGCTCTCAATACGAAATCCCGCGCTTCTCAATACCGCTTCGGCACAGGCGCGATTGGGGATCCACCAGTTCGTCGGATCATGCGAATAACAATTTTCCACAAAGTGCATCTTCGGATAGCCCGGCAGATCGAATATCGCCTGTTCTGAAAACGGATAATCTTCCTGAAGTGAAGGACGACTCCGGCTCCCCCGAAGCATGGACTGAAAAACCAGCCAGTCTCTTGTGACGTGTTGGCGAATCAAATCCAACGCGAGCAGCGGGTGCCGCAGGTGATAGAAGACGCCCAAAAATAAAACGAGGTCGAAACGTTCCCCGAGCTGGGCCACATCATAAACCGACATACGCTTGAACGTGATGTCCAATCCCAACACGCCTGCAGCAAAGCGCGCCTGAGCCAGGTAGTCCTCATCGTGATCGATTCCCACGACGCGGTACGCACCGCGCCGCTTCATCTCTATCGAGTAGAAACCACCATTGCACCCGATATCGAGCACCGTCATACCGGTCAGATCGCGAGGAAGCGCTCGCTCGAAGTTCTTCCACTTCAGATTGGGATAATCACCAAGAAAATGATCGGGCGCAGTCTGGACGCCAAGCAGAGATAGGTTATGAAACCATGGACCTAATTCCGCTATTTTCCGCTCAATTTCATCAACCGTGATACTGGTGGCCAAAGGATTCCTTTCCCGTTTATGATTCGTATTCTATTGATACGTCATGGCGAAACGATGTTACTGGGCCAGACGTTATATGGACGCTTACCAGGAATTCGACTCAGCCCAAACGGGTATTGCCAGGCG
>JAFAUR010000704.1 GCA_019243205.1 Acidobacteriaceae bacterium
GGACCGGCGTCTTACGGGCCGAGTTACGCAAATTGCCCCGTCGGCCAACCGTGACTCGCGCGTTTTCAACATCGAGGTCAGTCTGCCCAACGCCGATCACTCGCTCAGGGTTGGCATGATCGCCAGCGTCCGCATTGATCAGGCGAGCCCGCAACCTGTTCCCGTTGTCCCGCTAAACGCGTTGATCACGGCGGAGTCCGGAACGAATAACTATTCCGTATTCACTATTCAAGAACGAGACGGGAAAGAGTTTGCGCACTTGAAGAGCGTTCGAATTGGTGAAGCCGTAGGCAAGTCGGTCGTGATCAATGAAGGCCTGCTACCTGGAGAAACAATCATAGTGAACCGGACAAACCAACTAAATGATGGCAACGCCGTCCGGATCGTGGAGTAAGAGACGCGATATATGGCAGAAACGAATAACGAGCAGTGCGGCAAGAAGATACATAACTTAGCTCGGTTCTTCACTGAACAGAAACACGTGGCGTGGGTGGCGCTCGTCGTCGCGCTCTTGTGGGGAATGTACGGAGTGAAAAGCATGCCACAACGCAAGGACCCGGACATTCCAGTTCGCCAGGCGTTGATCATCGTTCCGTGGCAGGGGACATCGGCCGAAGAGATCGAGCAACTCGTTACCAGAAAAATAGAGCAAACAATTGCTTTGAATCAGTGGGTAACAGAGATCAAAGGCACGTCCAGAACCGGGTCGGCAATGATCCAATTCGAGCTTGACGAAAAAGGACGCTACGACAGGGATAAAGAACTCGACGACGTCAAGATCAGACTGGATGCCATACACGATCTTCCCGTAGGCGCCGGTCCGATTATGTATATCAAAGATTTCGGCGACACAGCGGCGCTCATGCTGACCGTTGCCAGCCCACCAGCCGACCCCGCTTACGTGTCATGGGTGAGTAAGCTGGTTGAGGCGCGCATCCGAGAGGTACGGAGTGGACTAGCTTCACACGGAGCACCCCGAAGTTCGGTTGTAGTCGTTTATCCAAAGTCTATCGATTCCGCCGAAGTCGATCATCAGGTGGCGTGGGCGGCCCCGCAATTAGCAAGTCAGCATGTGATTTCTGACTTAAAGCTGTTCTCCGGACCAGGCTTCGCCGGCGCGGACTTTGCGACCAACCTGAGCAGATCGGATCTGCAAGCGGCGGTGACGAAGCTGACGCATGACAAACTGCAAAGCGACGAGTTTCACCCCGATGCGTGGAAACCTGCAATCATTTATGGACCCGAAACAACAGGTGCCGAGCTTCAGGCCGTTGCAGATGATAAGTACACGTATCGCGATTTAGATGATTTCACTGACACGATTCAGCGCAGTCTCAAAACTCTGCCGATCGTGTCGAAAGTGGAGCGGTCCGGTGTCTTGTCCGAAAATATGTTTCTTAAGTTCTCGCAGGAACGCCTGGCGCAGTACAACCTTACACCATCGGATTTGCCAAAACTTCTGATGGCACGGAATCTTCCGAATGCCGGTCAGCCGCTCAACGCCCGAGGACGCACAGTCAATGTGCATACGACGGGCGAGTTCAAGAGCCCCGATGACCTTCGCAGCGTCATCATCGGAGCATCGCCGAACGGGACACCTCTGTACTTGCGGGACCTGGTGGACATCGACAGAGGCTACGAAACGCCCGCATCCTACCTCAATACTTTCACGCGACGCGATCAGAAGGGTAAGTGGATGACCACGCGTTCGATCACGCTCTCCATACAGATGCGAAAAGGAGAGCAGATCAATGTTTTCGGGGACCTGGTAGACGCAAACCTCCAGACGATTCGGAAATCTTTGCCCGGCGATTTAGTCATCGCGAGAACGTCAGACCAGCCCTTACAAGTGCGGGACAAGATTGAACTTTTCACTCGAAGTTTAATCGAGGCGGTGATCCTGGTAGTCATTGTGGCTCTGGTTGGATTCTGGAGTTGGCGTACGTCCGCTCTGATTGCGGCCGCAATGCCGATTACACTCGCGATCACATTCGGTATGATGAACACCCTCGGGATCGATCTGCAACAGGTTTCGATCGCTGCGCTGATTATCGCGCTGGGACTTCTGGTGGATGTTCCTGTCGTGTCGGGCGATGCGATTGTGCGCGAATTGGGCGAGGGTAAGCCGCGACCTATGGCGGCCTGGCTGGGACCAACCAAGCTCTTTAGAGTGATGGCCTTCGCTACCATAACGAACATCGCTTCCTATCTGCCTTTCCTGCTCCTACCAGGAGATACCGGCAAATTCCTGTACAGCTTGCCAGTAGTCATCAGTTGTTCGTTGCTGGCGGCGCTCTTAGTCTCGATGACATTTGTTCCTCTCATCAGTTCGTTTCTGCTCAAGAGTAAAGTCGAGGCCCCCATCGAGGAAAGGCGGAAGCGTGGGTTCACGGGCTGGTACTTCCGCATGTCGAAAAAGTCTATTCAGCACCGGAAATTATGCCTGGCCTGTTCGCTCGTTTTACTGGCGGTGGGTGGTGTTATATTCTCGACCCTGAAGCCGCAATTCTTTCCCAAAGATCTTCAATATTTCTCCTATATTGACGTTTGGTTGCCCGAAGATTCCGAGGTGAGTGCTACGCGAGAGGTCACCCGCCAAGTGGAGTCCCTCGTGCAGCGTGTGTCCGAGGAGTATGGACAGGCTCATGCCGAGCATGGCCATCCGAACGACGTCCTGTCATATATGACGGCTTTTATCGGCGGCGGCGGACCGCGGTTTTGGCAAAACGCCACGCCTGAGGACAGGCAAAGCAATTACGCGCAGATCCTTCTGCGAACCAAGGATCCACACGATACCACGCCGCTACTCGCTCGTTTGCAGCCGGTACTCGACACGCAAGTCCCCGGGGCAATCATTGATACGCGGAGCCTCGAAACAGGCAAGTCGTATGGAATCGCCGTTCAGGTGAGAGTTTCAGGCGAAGATATGCGCGTACTGCAAGGCGAAGCTGCGAAACTGAAGAAAATCTTCCGAGACATTCCAGTGGCCGCGCGAGTTCGAGATGATTGGGGCGAGCCAAGTCCGAGAGCGGTGGTTCACGTGGATGAGGATCGCGCAAATCTGGCGCGCATCACGAATCTCGACGTTGCTCAATCTATCAAAGCCGCACTTTACGGAGTCACGTCCGGAGTGTTGCGAGAGGGCGATAAGCAGATCCCGATTGTTGGCCGCCTGCGTGTAGAAGAGCGGGCGCAACTCTCAGATCTGCGCAGCCTGTACGCGTTCTCGAGTCAAGGCGCGCCGCCCGTTCCCTTGGAACAAGTCGCGACCATCTCGTGGCAATCGGAGCGGCCGAAGATCAAGCGCTTCGATCAATATCGGACTGTGACCGTACAGTGCTGGCCGGCGGTAGGGCATTTGCCCTCGGAAGTAATCTCGGCGGCGATGCCGAAGCTGAATGAGTTCCAAAAGCAGCTTCCTGCCGGATTTATCTTCCGTTTCGCGGGCGAATATAAAGAGCAGGTCAGCGGTTTCCAGGATCTTACGACGGTCTTGATCATTTGCGTCTTCTCGCTGTACCTGGCACTCCTGGCGCAATTCAGACATGCGGTCAAACCGCTGATCGTATTCGCGGCCATTCCCTACGGCGCTACCGGCGCCATCATTTCGCTCGCCATTATGGGGCAGCCATTCGGGTTCATGGCGTTCCTTGGAATCATCAGCCTGATCGGCGTGATTGTGAGTCACATCATTGTTCTGTTTGAATTCATCGAAGAGCGACGAGAAGAGGGCGAGGACCTGGAACTCGCTTTGGCTGACGCCGGCATTCTGCGTTTGCGACCTGTGATGATCACGGTAGCGGCGACTGTAATCGCGCTGTTTCCGCTGGCCGCACACGGAGGTCCTTTGTGGGAGCCACTTTGTTACGCACAGATAGGCGGCTTGACCATCGCTACCTTCGTGACGCTCGGGCTGGTTCCGGTTCTCTACTCTTTCGTTGTGCTGGATCTGAAGCTGATCCGGTGGGAAGGAAAGGCGGCAACCTCCGTTCAGGAAGAGGCGGAAATAGAAGAACCCGAGGTGCACAAGCCGGACGACGTATTTGTGTGATGGCCTGCCGGTCGGGTCCTTCAACACGTACGCTGATTCAATGGGCCGTATCTTGGACATTCGTCAACTCGCTTGATGTTTGTTCACCAGCTGGTGCGATTTCTAGGAGCATGCGCGTTTCTCGCCGCTATCGCACCGGCGGCCGAGTGGCAAGTACACGCCGAATGGAATCGCGAGGGACTGGTTCGGTTCACCACCGAGCGGGACCAGATAATTGCCGGTCCGGAGCCAATCGTTCGTTGGCAAACCAGCACCCCCAAGCTGCTACGGGACAGCGGAGAAATCCGCAACCCTTGCCCTGACGCCCGCAGGTCTGGCTGCCACGGTAACGAAAGGCCGCCATGCAGGCCGGAGACGGCGGTCGCAATCAAGCGTTGAATGAGGTGTACCGGGTACGAGGTGGGTATCGGGTGACCCCGGCTTCCTATGACTTCAGTACTTACAACGCTCCGGAGACACGTTGGGCGAAGGACGTCACGGCCGTATGGATGAACTGGACCTGGGATCAGGCCAATATGGACCCTCGCAGTGGTGCATGGCGGATTTCCGAATCTCTCGAAACGGACCGGAAGCGGTTTGGAGGCTTCGACGCATACATTTTTTGGCCGTTCTGGCTGCGGGCAGGTTATGACGACCGCTCACAATTTCAACACTACGCAGATCTGCCCGGAGGAATCCCGGGGCTAGTCATGAGACCGACGAGCTGCACAAACACTCTGTGCACGTGCTTCTTTCTTACTGTCATTGGAGCGAGTCCGACCGTGATCCTTCTCCCGAAGCGATGCAACGCTCATACGCGGAGTTTGCGAATCTCGCCTGCGAAGTGAAGGCGGACGGCGCGCTCATGGATCTCATGTCCAAGACACCGGAAGCCATCCTCGACCGTGCCCGGCAGGGTGGCCGCACGCTCGTCCCCTACAACGAAGGAGACCCGACCTGGAGCGATTCGCAGACGAACCTTCTGGGCCGGATACACAACGATGTCCCCACGCCGGAGTTCAATCTGAAGCGCTACATGCTGCCACAGCATCCGGAATTCGGGTCTGCGAACCCGGCAACTCGGGGCGTCGCATGCGGAATGACTTCGTCATCAGTTTCTTCAATGGACATGGGGTGGAAATCAACACTATGTTTCCCCTGAACAATCCAGACAACGAACCCGATTGGCCGATCCTTGCGCGGGGATTGGACATTCTCCGGACGCATCGTGAGAACTTTGCTTCATCCGATTGGCAGCCACTCGTACCAGGTAAAGATCCTGCCGTATGGATCAACCAATGGCCAGGACACGAGACGACCATCTATACACTTCGAGGAACCAACCCGAACGGCCACCATGGGCCACTCTTCCGAGTTCCGCGACGCCCCAAGTATCACTACGTCGATCTCTGGCGCTACCGTCCTATCAATACACAGCCATAAGGTGAGGACGACGTGATTTCTTACAGCGTTGAAGGCTTCACTCCCGGGCCTCGGCAGCGTACGGGCCACAGCCGATGATTCCCCGGGCTGCGTGGGAGTCTTCCCAACGAGATTGCATTCACAACTGCATTCGAAATGCTTCATGTCGAGACGGAGCACCCACAAAGCGGCGAGCACGTGGAGGTTTGGCTCAACATAGTGAGCCCGCAAGTCGATCTCGTAATCGTGCCGACGACCGCCGATCTCAACATCTACGAAGCTTTCCACAAACACACAAACCAGGCGGTAGTTCTGCGGCTGGTTAACAAGGCGGGCCAGGTGGAGGATGTCGACGTCATCACGGAAGATCAGTACGCTTTTTCAGGATTGATAAGCCAGGGATGACGGAACCAGTAAAACCGGGAGAGCGACCTCCTGGGATGGTTCGAATTCCAGGCTGCTCGTTTGTGTACCGCCTTACCAATTCAGCGCCCGAATCGCAATATCCTTACGCCTCGCCGCCGTTCCAGCCTACTTACGCTTACCTGCCGGGCTCACCTCCGTCTATCCGCCAAATGAATCTGAAGGCTTTCTGGATTGACAGATACCCGGTTACAAACCGCGAGTACGGGGCGTTCGTAGCGGCGAGCGGTTACCATCCTCAGAACGACTCGAATTCTCTTAGATATTTCGCAGGGGGGCGAGTTCCAAATGGACTCGAAGACCATCCCGTCGTGTATGTGAGCTACAGCGATGCGAAAGCGTATGCTGAGTGGGCCGGCAAACGGCTGCCTACCGAGGAGGAATGGCAATTTGCAGCCGGAGCGGCGGACGGACGAGATTGGCCATGGGGCGGCGCAGAAGACACTTCTCGTTACAACGCAAGCCGCACCGGCACTGAGCCAGTGAACGCACACCCCAGCGGAGCTAGTCCACACGGTGTCGAGGATCTGGTCGGTAATGTTTGGCAATGGACGGCCAGTCTAATCGACAACGGACGGCACCTTACCGTTATGCTGCGAGGTGGAAGCTGGTACGTCCCGCCGAAGGGGCGAGGGTGGCGATGGACCGCCTTGCAACCGTGGGTTTCCGATGCGTCAAAGACGAGTGATCACGCGCTCAATGCGGTCAGGACCGCAATGGTTCGTGATCTCCGGATTCATCCGCCGTGCCGATGGAGTCTACCGCCTAACTTCGCCATGGCTGCACGCGGTGTAGTTGCGCGAGATGCGAATGCCAAGCCTTTGCATACGGCTTAGGAGTGTTGAGCGCTTTATCCTCAAACGGGCGGCGGCGCCGTTCGGGCCGGCGATGACCCAATTTGCCTGCTCAAGCGCGCGCATGATTTGACTTCGCTGCACCTGGTGGAGCCTATCGTCCAAGCTCGCAGGGTCGGGCTGACTGCTTTTTGTGTCCGAATGCATTTCCGTAGGCTGTTCGGTATGTGGTTCGAAATGGTCGACGGCAACCGTGAGCACCGGACCCTTTGATCTGATGACGGCCCTCTCGATTACATTTTGGAGTTCCCGAACGTTCCCGGGCCACTGATGGCGCACCAAAGCCTGCATGCTTTGCGAAGATATACTGTCAGTCGCGCGGCCGTATCGTGTCCTAAACTCCCGGACGAAGTGCCAAACCAGCAGGGGAATGTCTTCCGGACGCTCACGCAACGCTGGAACTCGGATTGGGAAGACGTTGAGACGATAGTACAAATCCGATCGAAATTTGTTCTCTCGGACCATTGATTTCAGATCCCGATTGGTTGCCGCTATCAGACGGGCATTGGTATGAAGCGTGCGCGTGCTGCCCAGGCGCTCAAATTCGCGTTCCTGCAGAACGCGTAGTAGCTTTGGCTGCAGTTCCAGCGGGATTTCGCCGATCTCATCGAGGAATATGGTGCCGCGGTCCGCCAACTCAAATCGCCCTACGCGTTGTGTGACGGCTCCGGTGAAGGCACCCTTTTCATGACCGAAGAGCTCGCTTTCAAGCAAACCCGCGGGAATCGCCGCGCAATTTAGTTTTACAAAAGCATTCGACTTCCGGGCGCTGAGATTGTGCACGGCGTGCGCAATCAGTTCCTTTCCGGTGCCCGTCTCTCCATAAATCAAAACGGTTGAGCCGGCCGGCGCCACGGTCTCGATTTCGTCCAACACCGTTCGGAGGGCCGCGCTCTGCCCGACGATGTCCCGGAAATGAGGAGTGCTGGGGATCTCCGATTCGAACGGAGTATGCTCTCCGGCAGGCCAGTCTGCCAAGTGGCAGCTGTCTGCATATGCGAGCACATCTTGAACGAATGGCATTTGCTCCTGCGGCGCGTTCGAAGGTTGGAGGCTGGTTCCGTTCGTCATTGTTTAGGTTCTCCTTTCCGGGTTCTGTTCAGATTCTGGAGCAAGAACTGAATCGGGCCAACGCCACTTGGAGTGCGTTCAGCCCCCCATGTTTCTAAGGGATGGCCCCCTCTTTCGAGGGGTAGCTGCGGGGGTGTCCCGGTTGCCCGACTTCGAAGACCTTCCTTCCAAAACGGCGAGCATCCGCCGACCATGCACCGGGACCAAGCATCGCCAAGCTGACGCCGACCGCGGCTAAGAATAAGCGAATCGGTCTTTCGCCGGGATGTGCGAATGCAGGGGAGAAGGCCATCCATCCCTGCGCCAGTACGATGATGACTCCCGCAACGGATGTAAAAAGTCCGGAAATCAAAAAAATGCCAGCGACGGCAGCTGCCAAATCTGGAATTGTCTTCAAGTGGACGGCCGTCAGATCTTTGATGCCCCAATAAACTAGAGGCAAACCCAAAGTGACACGAAGGATCAGGAGTCCATGACCCGGTCCACCGTCAGGAAAAGCAGAGAAGGAGCGCCGGAGGGTCATCGCGTTTCCATAATGCGGTATGGGAGCCGATGAGGGCCATCCCGTACGGGGTGTGGCGCGCCCCCCATTTCGAGGGGTCTTATTGAAGATCGATGATGCCGCGCTTTAAGCCGATCATGGCGGCGTGGGCTCGGTCATTCGCGTCGAGTTTGAGCAGAATGTTCTTTACGTAACCCTTTACGCTTTCCTCAGAGATGTGGAGCTGAGCGGCGATCTCCTTGTTTGCGTTCCCCCCTGCTATCAGCTTTAGGACGCTGATTTCGCGCGGAGTCAATGCATCGTCCATCACGTGCTCGGCGATCTCGGCGGCGATTTCAGGGCTCAGTCGCTTTCGACCATTATGTACAGCGCGGATAGTGTCCAGCAGTTCTTTTCTCAGCAACCCTTTCAGAAGATAACCTTGTGCGCCGGCCTGGAGTGCGCGCTTAACCTGGACATCGCCTGCATAGGTCGTCAACACAATGATGCGCGCTTCGGGAAACTCGCCGCGAATCGCATTGATCGCATCGATGCCACACACATTAGGCATCTGCAGGTCCATGAGGGTGATGTCCGGGTGATGTTTTCGAAACTGCTCCACGGCTTCGCGCCCGTCACAAGCCTCGGCGATCAACTCCATATCCGATTGGGTTCCAACCAGGCTCGCAATGCCGTCGCGGACGATCTCGTGATCATCGACGACAAGAACTCGAATCACACTTTCACCCCGCCGTTTCCACGGAACAACATGAAGCGAGAGCGTCGCGGCGATTTGGCGTACGCCATCGAACCCGGAACACTGAGCTCGATCTCAGTCCCGGTTCCGGCTCCGCTCAGGATAATCAGCTTCGAACCGATCTGACGAGCGCGTTCCCGCATTCCCGCAACACCGTGATGGCCCGGGCGCCCTTCTTCGGCGATTTCGGGGGCGATCCCTTTGCCATCGTCCCGGATTTTCAGCCGTAGCAGTCGCTCATTAAAGGAAATTTCCGCTTCGATATGCGTTGCGCAAGCATGAGCGAACGCATTTCGCAGCGCCTCGCGCGCGATGGTGTAGATTTCGTCCCGAACGATCGGATGCAGCTCTCGCATGGGACCTTCCACTACCAGACGGAACGTCGCGCCATCGCAGCTCGCGAGTTCGTCTCCCAGGGCGCGTACCGCCTGGGCCAGATCGCTCGTCGTGGGCGCCGACCGCAAATCTTGTACCGCTTGCCGGCCCTCGAGGATTGCACGGTCTCCAATCTCCAGAGTCTTTTGCAGCTTGTTCTTTGCTGGCCCTGGTGACATTGTCTCGCTGACGGCCTGGAGGCTGAGCATAAGCCCCTGCACGGTCTGCAATAAGCTGTCGTGCAACTCGCGCGCGATACGCATGCGCTCGTTTGTGCGTGCTTCACTTGCCATTTGAATCTCTCGCTGCAGCCGCCGGAGACGAAACTGGTACGCTACCCACAGTAGCGCCAAAGAAAAGGCGGCTACGAGGCCGCGGAACCAACTCGTCTGGTAGAACGCTGGGGCGACCGAAAGTTCAAGCGAGTCGCCGGTCTCGTTCCAGATGCCGCTGTTGTTGCACGCGATCACGCGAAATCGATAGGGGCCCGGAGCAAGGTTCGAATACTGCACCTGACGGTCGTCGGCAACCTCTCTCCAATCCTCATCTTGGCCCTCCAGCTTGTACTTGAAATGAAGTCTCTCGGGCGCGACGAGGCTGAGACCGGTGTAGTCGATCTGCAGATCGCGCGTCCGCGGCGGCAGACGCACCTGCGAAACTGCCGTGCGCTGTATGTTTTCCCAGAGAACCTTGTGGTCGGCGACGATCTGCTCGATGTGCACCGGCGGCGGAACTTTATTGAAAGCGAGATGACGCGGGTCGACCACCTGGACGCCATCTCCAGTCACGAACCAGAGTTTGCCATCGGTGGACTTTGCGACGCGCGGACCGTACGCGCTAGCCGCAGTCGACCGGAGCCGGACACCATCCGCTGCTTCCCAAACGGTCGTGTTAACCCTACGCTTCGCGTCGGCGATCCACGCTTCGACTTCGCCGCGCATGATCCGCACGAGGCCGCACGCCGTGTACAACCATAACGAACGATCATCGTCCTCTATCGCCCAGTGAATCGCGTTGCAGGGCAATCCGTTGCTCGTTGTCAGCGTAGCGATCCGGCCATCCTTCAGCCGGGAAAGGCCGCCTCTCTCGGTTGCGGCCCAAAGCGCGCCATCGCGGTCGAATAGAAGATCGGCAATCTCGCCGGCCCCCAGTCCATCAGCTGATGTATATAAGGTGCGAATGCGGCCATCCTTGAAGTACGAGAGGCCGCCGTGGACCCAGAATCCAAGCCACAATCCGCCGTGTTCCCGATCGCAAAGAAGATGCTCGGCACTTTGTTCACGTCCCAACTCTGACCAGGGGATCTGCTCAACTAAACGTCCCTCCAGAACGTGCAAGAGACTCCGATGCTCTGAAAGCCAGAGGTTACCGGCGCCGTCCCCGTCGATGTAATGCACTTCTCCCGGCGGGATAGTGTTCACGGCAACAAACCTTCCGTCCTTGAAAGAAGCAAGTCCGTGGCGCGTGGAGACCCAGATTCGCCCGCGATCATCCTGGAACAACGACTCCGGCGCACCGCCCGATAGTCCACTGGCTTCTCGGAACACGGTAATTTGTCCATTTCTCCACCTGCTTAGGCCGTCGTGAGCGCCAACCCAAACGCTCCCATCGGTGGCTGCAAGCACGGACTGAGCAGCATCGCTAGACAAACCTTGGTTCACAGAAACAGTGGTGACGGGGAGCTCTCGAAAACGGTCGAGTCCTCCAGTGCTGCCGGTCCAGACATTGCCTTCACGATCTTCGAAAACACTAAGGATGACCTCGCCTGAAAGACCATCAGATTTCGTAAAGACATCTGTCCGGCCGTGATGCAAGTGGATGAGTCCCCGCTCCACTGTTCCGATCCAGAGACCTCCATCGCGGTCCCGGCACAATCTATTCGCATCGATTTCGCGGTCCCGAAGAAGTCCGTGAGGATTCCTTGGGTCTCGAACGGGGTAGGAATCGACTCTGTCACGGGCGAGCCGCATGATCCCTGCGCCGTGCATTGCAATCAACAGCCCTCCGTCGTCGGCATTACTTAGGCCGATGAGTTCCGTGCGCGTGGCATATCGCTTTGGAGGACCGGGCCTGATGCGCCAAAGCCCCGTTTGTGCGGCGGCCCAGAGAGTGCCTGATCTGTCCTCATGTAAAGCCCAAACGGCTCTGCCGAAGGCACCCTCCTCGCCATAGCACTGCATCCCTGCGCTTCGCATGGCACAGAGAAGGCCGGGATTACCGAGTGTGCTGGCCCACACCGTGCCTTCACGATCTTCGAACAGGGATGCCACAAACTGTCCACCCGGCAGCGCCCGCCGACTCAGTTTGCTTCCGTTCCAAGTTGCAAGGCCCCCAAACGTGCCAATCCAAAGATTGCCCTCGCGAGTGACCAGCAGGCTGTTGATGTTTTTGTCAGGGAGTTGCTGACCTGCAGGTGGTTGCCAGGGGATACTGCGAACTCCATCGAAACGAAAAAGCCCAAATTCCGTGCCGAACCAGAGATACCCGTCCGGCGTCTGCGCTATGGCATAGATGTTACCGGCTGCGAACCCGTCCCGTACGGTCCAAGCGGTATGCGCGTATTGGGTGACGTCGAGCGCGGGATTCAACGCAAAGCCGGAACTGCCGCCTGACATGAGGAGGCACAGCAAGATGGCAAGACGTCGCACTGCCGGTTCTCTTTTTCAGGTTATTCTTCGTACGATACTACGCTTCATCTACGTGCGCGTCCCAGGGCGCTATATGTTCAGGCCGGAGATTCAGCGAAGATGGGGAGTTCTGAATGCGCGATTGAACCTGGATCGCAGCAGCCTGGCGGCCTTCGAGGATCGCGCGTCTCCGATGTCCAGACTCTTTTCGAGCTTGTTTGTTGCCGCAGGTGGCGGCATCGTCTCGATGACTCCCTGCAGGTGCAGCATAAATCCGTGAACCGTCTGCAGCAAGTTATCGTGTAACTCGCGCTCGATACGCACCCGCTCCTTCACGCGAGCCTCGGTGGCCATGTTGAGCTTCCACTGCAGTGGAGCACGATAGATGCGACAAAACGTCTAAAGCACGACCGGTCTCGGAACGATGCTTGGAGCACTTCCTGCTGAGAGTGTGCAAACCCAGCGCCGCTGCACATCCAATTGCGAAACGGATCGAGCGTTATCTGCTATTCCTCATTGCATGTCGGCGAAGTGCACATTCTCTGCAACGAATAAGGTTACTTCGAGCTTGCGGCACTCTCTCAGCTCCCGGTACTGCATCGGGCTGCCCGTTCCACGCAATTGGCTAGTCCGCAGCGGCACGTTAACCTTGTAACGCAATGCCGCTCAGTGTATCGGGGGCACTCGCTGCACTCGCTTGACGCAGTTGTCCCGATGCGATGTCGCCGGTCTTCGCCACCGCTGTTCCACCGACAGATAGGTCCTGAGCCAACACGAACCTGACCGTTTGTCCGCTGGAAGTTCCGTGAGGCTGAATCCATCAACGGCGATTAGGTCGATCGGGGCCCTCCCGCAAGACTAGCCCATTCCCAGCAACTTGGGCCGGCGGCGTGTTAGTTGTGAACTTGTTCGCGAGAAACTCCTCAACCAGTTTCACCCCGACCATTCCTCCGAAGCGGAACAGAAAGCTTCTGCCAAAGGGAGCATTTGGACAGCTGTTGAGTACGGCGGCTGCCATTTGCCATTGTCGCCCTTCGTACGAAAAGCGGCCGCGATGGCGTACCAGGCGCGCTGCGTCTTTGTACCCTGACCGCTATAGAACTAACGCGGATCTTGGTGGAAAACCGAATCTCGCCAACACTGAAGTCATCACGATCCCGTTCGCGCTGATTCCATATGGGGCTCTATAACGTTTAGCAAAGCCTGCTGCGCCTTGCCCATATTGTCGATAACTGTTGTTCCTTTGCTGCAAACCGGCTGCAGTCGCCGCTGGCCGCGAACCTGGTGGGGCCCAGGAGCGTTTTCGAGCCCAAATGCAACTTCTGTGTTGCTGATAACGGAGCGGGGTGCCGTTCATAGCTGACGTAATAATTTGGATTGACTCCCAAAGCTCGCTGTTTCAATTCGTGGCTTAGCCGCTCGTTTGCCAGTTCCTGGGGCGAGAGTCCGACGGTCACGGTGGTTGTCTGCGGCGCGACTTGCAGTACGGCCACGACGAGGTTCGATTGTGCGCTAGCCTATACAGGCACATCCGCAGCCGTCCATTCGGACAAGCCGCGCGCAGAAACCTTGACCTTGTAGTTAGCGACCGGCAACGACAAGAGTTGAAACGCGCCTTCTTCATCGGTTACCGTGGTGCCTCGATTCCCGTCCACAGCTTCGACCGTGACGACTGCGCCCGGAATTGCCGCGCCTGACACATCGGTTACTCTCCCCTAAATGGCGCCATTGTCTGCCGCTATCGTCGACCGCGCGGCAAAGCAAACCAAGAACAGATTCGCCGCTAATAGTTTTCTTGTCGACAAGCCAACGCTCCTTCCACTGAAAATGGGGTTAGAAAGGGTGCACGCGAATGTCCGGAATTCAGTCCACCGATGTTGCCATTTGCGCAGAACCGGCGCCAGACGCGAAAGCCGGCGGCGACCGTCTCGGGACAGAAATGAACGCCGCCAAACATTTCTTGGTGAAGAGCTTCACTCATCCTCGAATGTTGTCTTTCCAAGGTTGCGAGGCACCCTGTTATCCGGGGACGCAAGGAGCAAGAATGTGGCATTCAGCCTCGGTTGACCCGATGAATCGCTGTCGTCACTTGCCCAATTGTCGCCATTAAATGACGCAGTCGCGATTTCTGGTGGACGCTGCGACTAGACATGGGTCACTGCGTGTGCCCGTAAATAGCGACACACGGGCCCTTTTTGTAACCCGGAAGACTCGCGCGAAATGGAATCTGGCCTGCTTCTGTACGGGTGGCAGCGCCGGACAGTTCCGGCCAGGAGATTAAAATGTTCGACAGGATTATTCGGTCGAGAGAGATCGGTCAGACACTCACGTGTCTCCTATTCCTCGCTTGTTATCGAGAGGCTGTGATGGCACAGGACCACACCGAAGCAGACACTCAGGCGTCGCCCTCCAGCCTTCATGTGACGCACATCTTGGGTTTTGAAGATAGGTCGAAGAATGCGAATGGAGATCTGTCCATTGAAGACGGTCATTTACGATTTCAGAAAAGCGCGACTTCTTCCGCTCAAATTACACTTGCTTCCATCCAGGACCTCACGGTCGGCGAGCAGGACAAGCAAGTTGGCGGGGTTCCGATGATGGTCGCGAAAAGCGCGGCACCGTACGGAGGCGGCCGAGTGGTCAGCTTGTTCTCACACAAGAAGTACGACACGGTAACTCTTGAATATTTGGATACCAACGCAGGTCTCCACGGCGCGATTTTTCAAATGAATAACGGCGATGGGGAAATTCTTAAAAGCGAGTTGCAGGCTGCAGGCGCCCAGATTACCCACCCGGAAAACGAAGCACCCACTGCAGTCAGCCCGGCGACCGGGAATGACGCTAGCCGATCTTCGCCCGACCAATGGAGTGTTAACACTCCATTGGTCGGGCGAAGATCGGCTAGCGTCATTCCCGGTCGCCGGGCT
>JAFAUR010000845.1 GCA_019243205.1 Acidobacteriaceae bacterium
CGGGACCGCTGACTGATCCGTTTGATCAACGTGGGCCCACCCACGTCGGCCGAAACTCGGTAGAGCGCAACGGAGATGTCGGCGCGCTCCATCTTAGCGTCCACGAATGCCTCGACCATTTGTTTAATCATTTCCGCCAGCGGCTTATGACAGGCGCCCTCACAAGCAGCCTCAATCTTTGCCGCTACGTTATTCATGTGATGTTCCAGCACCGCAAATAGGAGTGCTTGCTTGTTGGGGTAGTACTGATACAGAGTGCCTATCGAGACTCCAGCACGCTCGGCGACGCGTGTTGTCGTCAATCGCTCTGCCCCGTGACTCAATAAAACCTGAATAGTCGCCTCAGAAATCGCCTCAACCGTTACCGTCGATCTCGTTTGAAGGGGCGTCTTTCTTGGTTCAAATGCAACGCCTGCATCAGCCGGCATATGCGAACACCAAACCTGAGGAATCCTTCATCAAATGATCGTACCAAGGAGAAACCAATGATTGAACAAACCGATCTCGCAGGCAGTTTCACTCTGCCGGGCACATCAATAGCCGTAAACAGGATGGGTTACGGCACCATGCAACTTGCCGGCCGAGATGGCGACAAATTTGTATGGGGACCTCCCAGAGATGTCGAGGGAGCGGTCGCTGTTCTGCGAGAGGCCATCGCAAGCGGCGTGAATCATATCGATACCTCCGACTATTACGGTCCTCATGTCACGAACCAGATCATAAGGAAAGCGCTATCTCCTTATCCTGACGAACTGGTCATCGTTACCAAGGTCGGCGCCCGGCGCGGTGCCGACGGATCATGGATTCCGGCCACCTCAGGCGAAGATCTAACTGCGGCGGTTCACGATAACCTTCGAAATCTCGGTCTCGATGTGCTCGATGTCGTTAACTTGCGCAGTATGTTCAGCGTCCATGGACCCGCCGAGGGGTCGATGGAGGCCCCACTTACAGTGCTCGCCGGGCTTCAACAAAAGGGCCTTATCCGGCACATCGGGCTGAGTAATGTCACGGCGACGCAGATAGCTGAAGCGCGACGGATCACTCCCATCGTCTGTGTGCAGAACATGTACAACCTGGTCCAACGAACCGACGACGCCTTGATTGACGATCTTGCCCGGCCTGAAATCGCCTATGTGCCGTTCTTTCCACTCGGCGGCTTCAGCCCATTGCAGTCGGCTGCTTTGTCTGACATCGCCACGCAACTCGAGGCCACGCCAATGCAGGTTGCGCTTGCCTGGCTTTTTCAGCGCTCGCCCAATATCCTGCTGATTCCAGGCACATCCTCCGTCAAGCATCTTCGCGAGAATCTTAAGGCTTCGACGCTGGAACTTACCTCGGATTTAGTTTCCCGGCTCGACTCAATCGGTCGAGCCAACAACAACTGACAGTCAAAGGAGTCAATCATGAAAGTATTTGTTACCGGCGCTACCGGCTTCATCGGTTCTGCAGTTGTTCAGGAACTCATCAGCGCAGGCCATCAGGTGATCGGTCTCACTCGCAGCGACGTCGGCGCAAAGTCACTTACTGCCGCCGGCGCTCAAGTGCACCGCGGTGATCTGGAAGACCTTGAAACGCTGCGCAGCGGAGCAGCGTCTGCGGAGGCGGTGATTCACACCGCCTTTGTCCACGACTTTTCGAGATTTCAGGAGAACTGTGAGATCGACAGCAGAGCGATCGAGGCTCTTGGTGACGCGCTCGTTGGCTCGGATCGGCCGCTAATCGTGACCAGTGGTCTCGTGTTAATGGCGCAGGGCCGCGTTGTCGACCGAGGACGATAAGCCCGTTCGTCCCTCCCCGTCATATCCTCGCGCCTCGGAGGTCACGGCTGCCGTGCTGGCCGAGCATGGAGTGAACACGTCCGTCGTGCGCCTTCCGCAGGTACATGACACCGTCAAGCAAGGCCTTGTGACTTACGCCATCGGTATCGCCCGCGAGAAGGGTATCTCGGCATACGTGGCGGATGGGCGGAATCGCTGGGCTGCAGTTCACCTGCTCGACGCCGCCCGCCTCTACCGGCTGGCGCTGGAAAACGCGGAGCCCGGCGCGAGATATCACGCCGTGGCTGAGCAGGGAGTACCCGCCCGAGACATCGCTGAGGTCATCGGTCGAGGCCTGAACGTACCGGTGGTCTCGATCGCGGTAGAAGAGGCGCTCGAACATTTTGGCGTGCTCGCAGCCTTCGTTGGATTGGATCTCGCGGCCTCTAGCGCACAAACACGGAAAGAGCTGGGATGGAACCCCACGGGGCCTGGTCTCATCGCCGATCTCGAAAACATGCGGTATTTCGAGACTGGTGCAGGTGTTCCATCTGCGGCGCCCGTGAGAGCAGCCGGTTAATCGGATCGGAAGCCGTTTCCCCGTCTTCCGTAAGTTAAGTGTGTTCGAGCAGCTCGGTTTTGTATTTGGGTGCGAGACTTGCGGACTTAGCCATCAACGCCTCCTGTTCGGCGGGGTCCAGTTTGGGCGGTGCTGTTGTCCGCGTTGGGACCGGAACGCCTATCTCCAAAAAGAACTCCTCTTGCCCCGCGGGTGAGCACAAACATAACAGGCGCGCTGCTTCCTTCGATTTATTGGCAAATTGATGCGGCGCGTTTGCCGGTATATTGATGACTTCTCCCGCACGCACCGTTGAAGTTTTGCCGCGAAAGCTAGCTTCGATCTCGCCCGACAGCACAGTAAACGACTCCTCGAAATCGTGCCGATGTGGAGGTGGCCCGCCACCCGGTGGGACCTGCATATCTATCAGGCAATAGCGCCCTGCCGTGTCCTTTCCCGTTAACAGAATCGTGTACGTGTCTCCAACGACGCCGACATGCGTCAGTTTTGGGCTGTCTGCCTCAGCGAGTGTCAGACTCCGCTCAGGATCATCCGCCGGGATAGTACTCATAGTGAAATGTCCTTTCATCTCTTGCTCCAGAAAATCTATGCCCGGCTGGCGGGCAACTCTCGAATTCGCTGAACGATCTCGTCCGGACACTCCTCCGGAAGGAAATGTCCTCTGCTCTCGATCACACCGCCTTCCACGTTCTTGGCCACCATTTCTACCATCTGCTTCACCTTGGAGCCAAGGCCTTTGGGTCCCCCGAGCGCGACGACCGGGACCTGAACCTTTTTCTTAGCCAGCGGCGCCGTTTGATCCATCGTTATGAATGCCGCACGATAGACACCTATTGCCCCAAGCACTCCCTCTGTGCCTGAAAACGTACGAAGATACTCATCTATGGCGGAGGATTCGATAGCGGCTGGATTCGATGCGGAGCGTTCATAAAACCAGGTGAGGAAAGCACGCTCATGTCCAACGATCAGCCGCTCTGGCACACCGGGCGCTAAGGGCAGAATCCACCACCACATCGAGCCCGTCTTCATCGCTTCTGGCGTGTAAGCAATAATGGACCCCAATACTTGTTGGAGCATCACAGGCCCCTCCAGATAAAACAGCGTCGCGATCTCCTCTGGATGATCCGCAGCCCAAAGCAAGGCCGGGGGTGCGCCCATATCGTGGGCCACCAGTGTTAGGGGTCGGCCCGCGCCAAACCCAATTTCACGAATCAGTGATCGAAACTCCTCTGCGAGCGCCCGGCCGTCATATCCGTCAGTTCCGGCTGGTTTGTCGGAATCGCCATAGCCTCGCATGTCCGGAGCCAGCACGGCATAGCCGGCTTCCGCCAACCCTGTCATGACATGACGCCAGGAATAGGCCGTGCCTAAAAAGCCATGCCACAGCAGCACCGGGGCGCCATCTGCATTTCCGCCCTGCCAGTAATGAATGCGAACATTTCCGACAACGGCCGTCTTGCTTTCAAAGCCCGGTATGTTCATGCGCTTCCCGCTCTCGATTGGGCTAGCGGCTGCTTCTGCGCTTCCCACGAAGCCGCGGTTTCTCGGGCAAAGTCCTGATATCGGCGCGGCGGATGGCCCAACATCTTTGTCAATGCTTCAACGTCGCCAGCCTCTGCCACGAACCCGCGCTCCAGGTATCCCTGAAACATCATCCGCATGTCGAACGCTGACCACGAAGGCGCTCTTTGACGCATCTGCTGCTCGAATGCATCCATATCGTCGCCTGCATAACGGACTTCTTTCCCCAGAAGCTCAGTCCAGATTTGCGCGGCTAGGGGACCGCTCAACACGTCCGGGCCATTCAGGTTGTACGTCTTTCCTTCGTGCCCTTTGCTGGTGAGTGCAATTGCCGATGCCTCCGCGATGTCGCGCACATCCACCGCCGAGATTCCGTTTGGCCCAAGAGGCATCGGATACACGCCAGCCTTCGTCAGCGGATCCTTCAGGCTTTCGTCGTTTTGAAAAAAGTAGTTGGGCCGGATTATCGTGAACGGCAACTCGAATTCCCGCAATGCACTCTCGATGGTTAACTTCGAAGCGAAGTGAGGCACATCTTTAAAGTGATCCGCGCGAAACACTGAGTGATAGACGATATGTTGGATCTTCCGGTTTTTTGCCAGATCATAAGCGATCAACCCTTGCGTAAGTTCATCGGGAACGACTGCATTCAGCAGATATAACTTGTCAACTCCGTCCAGCGCCTTATCTATCGAAACAGGGTCAAGCAAGTCGCCTTCCACCGTCTCGATCCCTGGCAGCATTCTAGAATCGCTGTCTTTCTTGCGCACGAGCGCCCGTACCTCCGTGCCGCGCTTCACAAGCTCTTTCACAACTGCCGAGCCGACCTTACCTGTACCGCCAATCGCTAGAATCTTCATCTACCTTCTCCTGTTACTGCTCTTTGTGCATCTGGCCTCAATCTAGTCCTTTCCGTCGGCGAGAACAATGGGATCTGAGAAAATCATTGTTTCGTACAAGAGACAATGAAAGACTTGAACGAAGTTGCGATTTTCACGCTGATCGTCCAGGAAATGAGCTTTACGCGAGCAGCGGATGCCCTGGAGATCTCGAAGGCTGCTGCCAGCAAGGCAATCGCGCGTCTGGAGGGACGCTTAGGCGCGCGTTTGTTCGAGCGCACCACACGCCGAGTGCGTCTTACCGAGGCCGGAGAGATTTACCTAGACTACGCTCGCCGTGCTTTGGAAGAAGTTGAGGATGGGGAAGCGGCCGTCTCGAAGTTGACAGAACAACCGCGGGGAACGTTGCGCGTAGCCATGCCAGTGACGATGGCACAGTCTTCGGTCGCTCCCAAACTGGCTCGATTTTTAGCCCGATATCCGGAACTCCGCCTCGATATCGCATTGAAAGGTGGCCAGATTGACCCAATCGCACAACGTTTCGATGTCGTGTTTCAAACGATGCGGCCTGAGGTGGATTCACAGCTCATCCAGAAGCGGATGATCACTGTAGGACTTGGCATCTTTGGCAGTCCCGCCTATATATCAAGTGCACCACCACTTCGCTCGCCACAGGACTTGACGCAGCATTCCTGTCTCACCCTGACGGCATCACGCGGAGGAACGAATTGGACCCTGCACAAAGGTGGAAAAGCCCAGGAAATTCGTCTACGTGGCAGGATCGCAATCGGCGATCCGCTCATACATCAGCGCTTGTGCCTCGACGGAGTCGGAATCGCAATTCTACCTAACTGGCTCATTCAAAATCAGGTCCGGAAAAGACAGCTGCTGAGAGTACTCCCCGACTGGGTCCCAAGCCCGATCGAACTGTTTGTCCTATACCCGACTCGCCTCAGTATGACGCCCAAACTGAATGTGTTCCTAGCCTTCATCCAAGATGTTGTTCCGAAGCCGTGAAGTGATTTAATTCTTACCGCCATCTCGAAGCGAGTCAGGGAGCGCAACACCGTTCATACCTACCCTTTGGAACAGAGCTTTCATCTGCTCAGGCGTCGCTGGCGACTTCAGATCTGGCGGCGGGATCACGCGGGACTTTGCAGGTATGCCGAACTCTGTGATGACTCGTTCGAAACCGCCCGGCAGGTAGAAGTTGAGGAGCCGAGCCTCCTGCGAATCGATTCGAAAGCTGTGAACGGACCGCGCAGGAATATATGCAAGCGCTCCAGCCTTCGCGCGTACCTTTTCAGCGCCCAGAATCATCGTGAGCTCGCCCTCCATTACATAGATCACCTCGTCCTGCTCATGTGTGTGTGGTGGCGGCCCGGAATCCTTCGGGCACAATTCCTGCATGAGCGAGTAAGAGCCGCCTGTTTGCTCTGCAGTGGCCAGAATGGTCCAGAGTATCCCTTGCGACCAGTAGGCCGGCGCATCCTTCACATTGATTCCGTACGGCTTGATCGGATTGACGGCGCTCGGCTTTGTGATCATGTTTTCTTTCGTTGGCGGATCCGCAAACGGAAGAGACCCACCAGGGATTTGGCCGAACTCGCGCGAGCACTCTTCGACCATCCAACGCGGAGGCATGGGAGTTGACCCCGGCGTGGGGGGCTTGCGCTCCGCCGCAGGCGTTGCCAAGCTCATAAGCAGCATCTCGAAGCCACCTGGAGAATAGAAATTCAGCAGACGTGAATGAGGCGCGTCCACGGTGAAACTGTGCTCCACGAAACGCGGAACTGAAACGAGAGTGCCTGGTCCGGCCTGGACTGTCTCCCCGCCGGCGTGAAATGTGCAGTGGCCTTCCAGTATGTACAGTCCTTCGTCCGAAGGGTGGCTGTGAGTAGGAGGTCCACCTATACCGGTTCCGCAGACTTGCTCAATGAAACAGAAGTTTCCGTTCGTGAGAAAGCTACCGGCCAGTGGCATCCAAAGGTTGTCAATCAGCCAGAACGCCGGGCTGTTCTGGTTTGTTAGCACGTATGGGGAGATTGGTTCGTTCATCCGTCGAGTACCGTCTTCATTCTTAAGCGAAAGTGACCGCGCACGTGCGGCTCCCGTTGCGGATTTGTTGCCGATCCTTGCGGACCTTGACTCCGCCGGATTACAGCAGACAATAACAATGAGAGACATCACGTGGCGTCTCAGCTTTATTCACATCAGGGCGATAACGAGTACCGAGTGCTGTCTAAAGAGGGGAATGGCGCCCTCATCTTCAGCCGCGCAGAGTACACCGCGGGAGAGCATCAACATCCCGAGGCCCAGGTCTCGATTCTTTTTAGAGGGCTGTCCCCAACTCTTGTGACGCACAGCGAGACAGGAAAAACCTCGCGAACAGGGCTCGCGCGCGAGTCGTTCACCTATATTCCTCCCGGCCAGCCCCATCGGTTGAATTGGGGCCGTGACGGACAATTGCTCAATCTGTACGTCTCGGAGCAGAGCGTCCGTGAGCTCGCCCAGCAGAGCGGGACCGAACTTCCAGGCTTAAAGCTCGCTGATCGCCCAGATCGTGCCGTCTACGAAATAGGTCGTCTCCTTTTAGACGACTTTCAGTCGATGGGCGGCCTGGCTCCAGCTTTGATCGACCATGCGATCTTCTTGATCTCTCGCCGGGTACTCAGAGCCACGGAACGGATGGCAAAAGGAGAGGCTTCAGGCCTACTCAGCCCGAAGAGATTGCAGCCGGCCATTGATATGATCCGTGAAAACCCGGCGAGAGACTTCACTCTTATTGAGCTTGCCCGCTTATGCAACTCAAGCGTTTTCCACTTCGCCCGCTCGTTCTCGGCTGCAACGGGATCTGCCCCTTTCCGCCTTCAACGAACACTGCGCCTGCAGAAGTCACGGGAGCTTCTGCTTGAAACTGATCTTCCGGTTGGCGATGTGGCCATAGCTGTGGGAATCGAAAACCTAACCCACTTCTCACGACTGTTTCGAGAGTATTTCGGCTGCTCTCCCCGGGAGTACCGGCGCGTCATGCACGTGTCAGGGTCCTGACATGGCGCCCCGACGCGTTCATGATCGACATCAAGCGCGGCAACGTACTCGGAATAGGCGCTGCCGTCCGCAATGATCAGTTTCGGACTTCCGGAAATAGTTGCCGAGGACAACGCCAAAGCCCTGAGTCTGTTCGCCGACGCCGATTACGTCACCGACGATGTGCCTCGTCTGCTCGGCCGTTCAGCGCGCACATTTGAACAGTTCGCGATCGACTACGTCGCGGCGTTCTCGGGATCGGAGCCGACGCAGCAGTCAAACGCGGCGTGAATGCCGCAAGGGCCGCCGGCAGCCTGTGCCTACCCGGAGGTCTAAGCTTGCTCAGCGCAAAACGGTTTCGGTTCCGGAGCTACCCGGTCGTGCGCGCGGCGATATTCTCCCGGCGTTACTCCCACAATCCGCTTAAACGTTTTGTTGAACGAGCCATCCGAATCGTATCCAACCGCGTTCGCTATCTCCGACAGCTTCCGGTCGCCTTCCTTCAAGAGCACGGCTGCCCGATAGACTCGCCAACGTGTTAGGTAATCAAGCGGCGTCTCACCCACAACTTCCTTGAATCGCAACGCGAAAGCGGATCGAGACATCCCTGCCTGAGAGGCCAGTTCGCCTACCGTCCATGGCTGCTCAATCTTCTCGTGTATAGATCGCAGCACTCCCCCGATTCGCGGGTCCGACAGCGCACGAAGCCAGCGGGTCTGGAGGCATGTGCTCGACGAAACATACTCGCGGATTAGCTGAAGCAGCAGAATATCCCCCAGCCGCTTAAGAACCAGGTACGAGCCCAGATACGATTGCGCCGCTTCAGCCGCAAATAATTGCAGACTTTGCTGCAGCGGCAAGGCTTGCACACGGTCATTTGTCACATGAATGAACGGCGGAAGTAAATCCACCAGCGGCCTGCTATTGGGCTTATCAAACGTGAACTTGCCGCCCAGGATAGTCGTTAACGTGCCCCCACCACCATGACGGATCACACCGTCGCACTTGGTTCGCGCCACGTCTTCCATATTGGCGGCGAGCGCCTGCGGATGATGGCCCAATGTGTACTCGTGAGATTGGGCGAACAAACAGAAGCAGTCGCCCCCCGCTAAAGCGATGGGCTGTTCCCGCCCTTCGACTGTGAGCCAGGCGTTGCCGCGCGCAACGGTGCCGAGACACGCGTAGTCGCCCTTGTCGAACCTAAGCCCCCAGGGTGCAGTCAGTTCGATCCGACCATAGACGAGGCTGTCGACTCGCATCGCCGTGAAAACGTCAGTAATGGGGTCCACGTTGCTCCTGGTAATTGGACGAACGAACAACAATTCTGGACGATTATCGGCGTCTCGTCCATACTTCGGAACATCTGGATCTTAGCAGATGGAGTTCGGACATGACATTGGATACCAGGCAGCGAAGGTTAGCTCCCCTCGTTTTCTCGAGGACGGAGCGCAGGAGCTTTGT